>NZ_CP054301.1:3190000-3490000 GCF_013372285.1 Marinomonas primoryensis
CTGGAGATAGTAAATCCGCAGGGCGACAAGTAATCGCTTCAGCACCATCCAACACTCGAGCCTGAAGCTCCTTATTGAATTCTGCTGGTGCGGCGCCATATTCACCCTTCAAAATACCAGCCGTTTCTTTTGAGATGGATTTATATCGCTCACCCGTCAAGACATTTAACACAGCTTGAGTACCAACAATCTGAGAGGTTGGCGTAACAAGAGGAATCAAACCTAAATCTTCACGAACTTTTGGAATCTCTTTTAATACTTCATCAAACTTATCTGCAGCACCCTGCTCTTTCAGCTGACTCTCCATATTAGTCAACATACCGCCAGGTACTTGAGCAATAAGAATTCGTGAATCCGTACCACGAAGAGAACCTTCGAATTTTGCGTATTTTTTTCTCACTTCGCGAAAGTAAGCCGCAATCTCTTCCAGCAAAGCCAGATCCAAACCAGTGTCTCGATCCGTCCCTTGCAATGCTGCAACAACTGACTCAGTCGCCGTATGCCCATATGTCATCGACATAGAAGAAATGGCCGTATCAACACGATCAATTCCCGCTTCGACTGCCTTTAGAATTGTCATATCAGACAGTCCAGAAGTAGCATGCGCATGTAACTGAACTTCTAACTGCGTTTGCGCTTTAAGCAAACTCACCAATTCAAAAGCATCGTATGGCGTTAAAATGCCAGACATATCTTTAATGGCAATAGAGTCAGCCCCCATATCCTCAAGCGTCTTTGCATAATCCACCCAATTCTGAGTGGTATGCACTCGACTCTTGGTATATGAAATAGTGCCTTGAGCGTGCTTACCTTGCTGCTTAACCGCTTTGATCGCCGTCTCTAAGTTGCGAGGATCATTCATCGCATCAAAAATACGAAAAACATCTACGCCATTAAATGCGGCCCGCTCTACAAATTTATTTACAACATCATCAGCATAATGGCGATAACCTAATAGGTTCTGGCCACGCAATAACATTTGCTGCGGTGTTTTTGGCATTGCCTTCTTAAGCTCACGAATGCGCTCCCAAGGGTCCTCACCAATAAACCGAATACAGGAATCGAACGTTGCACCACCCCAAGACTCAAGCGACCAAAAGCCGACTTGATCAAGCTTTTCAGCGATAGGAAGCATATCGTCAATGCGCATACGTGTTGCAAACAAGGATTGATGAGCATCACGCAAAACGACATCGGTAATGCCTAGAGGTTGCTTAATTATTGTCATGTTCAGCCTCAAAGAAATTAAATATTAGTAAGTTAAGAATTTTTATTGTTTCTATGCTGATGCACCGCAGCAGTAATCACCGCCGTCAACTGCGCATCCACACCAGACGAATTAGAAGCGCCAGCCGCAGGCCGTGCTACTATTTCAGGTAAAACTTCAGGGAAAAAATGATTTAACAGGCGTGACATATAGCCTGTAGCGAAAATCAAGACAACCAGAAACAGAAAAACAAACCCCATCCCCAAGACCATCAACCCCAAACCATCTTCAAATAACCCGCTCATAGCATCGATACCTTTGCTTTCAACTTGTTTGTACTGATTAGATATGCTCAGATGCACATCAAATAATATTTGTTACTCTTCATTAGCTATAATTTTTACCACAAACCAGAACAGTTTCATATTTTTTTTGCATAACAGTTAGACTTATTTCGTGAACAATTCCTCAAAAGCACCCTTACTCTTGAAAAATACCAGTCCAAATAATCAAATAATACTCGCGGTCGCTCCAATGGAAGGTGTCATGGATCACACCATGCGCAAACTGCTTTCACAAACTGGCGGCATGGATTACCTCGTCTCAGAATTCGTCCGAGTCACCCAATATTCAATACCCGCACACACTTTTAAACGCCTTATCCCTGAAAACAAAAACAAAGCAAAAACAGAACACAACCATCCTGTTCATACACAGCTCCTAGGAAGCAACGCCGAGCTGATGGCCGAAAGCGCCTTCAACGCCGTTGCAGCTGGAGCTACTCATATTGACGTCAATTTTGGCTGCCCAGCAAAACGCGTAAACGGCCACGGCGGAGGCTCAGTCTTACTGCAAACTCCAAGCACTCTTTACGACATAATGCACGCCATCCGAAAAACACTACCGACACATATTCCAGTATCGGCAAAAATACGCCTAGGGTACGAGGATGAAATATTACTGTTTGATAATGTTGCTGCGATAGAAAGTGCGGGTACAGAAAAATTAACCATACACGGCAGAACTAAAAAAGATGGCTACAAGCCACCTGCACGCTGGGAAAAAATAGGGGAGATACAAGATAAAACTGAAATGACTGTGGTAGCAAATGGCGACATCATCGATGCAGACTCACTATTAAGATGCCAAGCTATTACAGGCTGCAACCATTTCATGATTGGCAGAGGATCACTTAGCAACCCATTCATCTATCAAGACCTAAGAGCCGCCATTCAAGGTAACACAATAGAGAACCATCAGCGTGAATTAGTCGCGCTTTTCACGAGCTACACAAAAAGCCTACAACAAGACTATGACGAAGTGGCAACACTAGGAAGGCTAAAACAATGGTGCGGACATTTGCGTTTTGAATTTGATGCTATAAAAGAAAACCTACAAACACTAAGGCGCTGCAAAAGCGTGAGTGAACTATCGCTAGTAATAAAATCAATTACAAAAGCATAAAAAAAACAAAAGTCAGAAAATAAAAAAATATATTAGATTAACTAGGAGGGAAGTAAAAATGGTGCACCCGAGAGGATTCGAACCTCTGACCGCTCGGTTCGTAGCCGAGTACTCTATCCAGCTGAGCTACGGGTGCATAGCAATATTTTTGCAAGAAATATTTTAAAGAGGATAGCCTTAAAATACTTTTTTTGAAATGGTGCACCCGAGAGGATTCGAACCTCTGACCGCTCGGTTCGTAGCCGAGTACTCTATCCAGCTGAGCTACGGGTGCATAGCATATTTTTTCACGAAATATTCAAAAGTGGATAGCTTTAAAATACTTTATTTGGAATGGTGCACCCGAGAGGATTCGAACCTCTGACCGCTCGGTTCGTAGCCGAGTACTCTATCCAGCTGAGCTACGGGTGCACTACAACAATTCCAGCCTTTTTAGTTCAGAAAGAATAGTTTCTGAAAAGACAAACTTGAATGGCGGAGAGTGAGGGATTCGAACCCTCGATGAGTTTCACCCCATACTCCCTTAGCAGGGGAGCGCCTTCGGCCACTCGGCCAACTCTCCAAACAAGTGCGGCGTAGTATATACCGCTAAAAAATCATGTAAAGACTTTTTGGCGATTTTTTAAAAAATAATATTAAGAGTCTTGAACATCAGGCTGCTGCTCTTGCTCTTGCTGAATGCGAAGATAAATTTCTTCACGGTGAACAGACACATCTTTAGGTGCATTAATACCAATGCGCACCTGATTGCCTTTTACACCTAATACAGTGACAGATACTTCATCACCAACCATTAATGTTTCACCCACTCGACGAGTCAGAATAAGCATAAAAATATCTCCCTGTAATAGCTTTTAATCGTTATATAGAAGAATTGCCCCACACACACTGTAGGGCAATTCCTACAAAGTTAATTGTAGCTTCTCAATAAAAATTAAACCATCCATAATAACAGGCTTTATGTATCCAATTGTTACGCTTCTCGAACGCTCGATGTCACATCACTCAATTTAAACGCAGAGTGCAACGCCCTAACCGCTAACTCCATGTATTTTTCATCAATAATCACAGACACTTTGATCTCAGAGGTAGAGATCAGTTGAATATTAATTGACTCCGCCGCTAAAGCCCTAAACATAATACTTGCCACACCGGCATGCGAACGCATCCCTACACCGACAATAGATACTTTTGCTATTTTTGCGTCAGAAAGTACAGCAATCGCACCAAGCTCTTTCGCGATACCATTCAAAGTGGACAATGCTTGATTGTATTCATTACGATGCACCGTAAAAGTAAAGTCGGTTGTACCATCGACAGACACATTTTGAACTATCATATCCACTTCAATATTCGCATCACTAATAGGACCAAGGATCCGCGCAGCAATACCTGGAATATCAGGCACACCTTTTAGAGTTAACTTAGCTTCATCTCTATTGAATGCAATCCCAGAAACCGCTGGCTGCTCCATACTATTACTCCCCTCAGTTGTTATCAACGTACCTTCACCCTCAACAAAACTAGACAGCACCCTAAGTGGCACTTGATACTTGCCAGCAAACTCTACAGCGCGAATCTGCAATACCTTAGAGCCCAGGCTTGCCATTTCCAACATTTCTTCAAAAGTGATCTTATCCAAACGTCGTGCACTGTCTACCACGCGAGGGTCCGTTGTATAAACACCATCCACATCGGTATAAATTTGACACTCATCTGCTTTTAAAGCAGCCGCCAAGGCGACCCCTGTCGTATCAGAACCACCACGACCCAGCGTCGTAATATTGCCAAATTCATCTGAACCTTGAAACCCTGCCGCCACGACCACACGCCCAGCGTCTAAATCTGCACGCATCGCCTCGGTATCAATTTTTTGAATTCTCGCTTTACCATGTGCGCTGTCGGTCGTAATACGAATCTGCGAACCAGTATAAGAACGAGCATCAAGACCACGCTTCATTAGCGCCATAGACAAAAGCGCAATCGTAACCTGTTCCCCAGTTGACAACAGGACATCCATCTCGCGCGCACTAGGTGAATCACTAATGCTTTTAGCAAGATCAATCAGCCTGTTGGTTTCACCACTCATAGCAGAAACAACAACAACAATGTCATCACCTTGCTGCTTGTGCTTATAAACCCTATCAGCAACCGCCTCAATACGCTCAGCGGTGCCTACCGAAGTTCCGCCGTATTTTTGAACTAACAACGCCATAATCTTTCCACTACCTACATTCAAGGCTCAAATCGAGCGGACCTACTTATACCCGTTCAACAACCCAATCAGGCACCAATGCCAGCGCATTAGCCAAACCATCGGGATTATTACCGCCAGCCTGAGCCATATCAGGACGACCGCCACCCTTACCATCAACCAAAGGTGCGACCATCTTAATAAGGTCTCCTGCTTTAATTTTTTTCGTTAGCTCTTTAGTAACGCCAGCAATCAAGCTAACTTTGCCATCATTAACCGCCGCTAGTAAAATAACCGCCGACTCTAACTTGCTCTTCAATTCATCCAACAAATCACGAAGCTCTTTTGGATCAGCAACCTCGACCTGAGCAACCAGCAATTTACCGCCCTCAATCGCAACCGCTTGAGACGCCAAATCCGCCCCCGCCAAAGCTGCCATTTTACCTTTCAGTAAATCCAGCTCTTTTTGCAGGCTACGGGCATGTTCATTCAAGGCAACCACCTTATCGAACGCGTTTTCTTTATTACCTTTAACCAACCCAGCCACATTACTTAATAGCGACTCAGTGTGACGAGTACTATCGATAGCCGCTTTTCCGGTTAGCGCTTCGATTCGACGAACACCCGCAGCAATGCCGCTTTCCGTAATGATTTTAAAGAGACCAATATCACCCGTGCGCTTAACATGAGTACCACCACATAGCTCGATAGAATAATCCGTACCCATGGTCAATACGCGCACTTCGCTGTCGTATTTCTCACCGAACAACGCCATCGCACCTTTTTCTTTGGCAGACTCAACGTCCATGATGTCAGTTTCAACAGGTCGATTTAGACGAATCTGCTCGTTTACCATGTCTTCGATTTGCTCAACCTCAACCGCAGTAACGCCTTCAAAATGAGAAAAGTCAAAACGCAAACGTTCAGGGTCAACCAACGATCCTTTTTGAGTCACGTGATCACCCAGAATACGACGCAATGCTTCATGCATTAAATGTGTAGCAGAATGGTTCAACGTTGTTGCCATACGCATCGAGCGATCGACTTCACCAGTCAGCACGTCACCAACCGATAAACGACCTTCTTTTAACTCACCTTGATGCAAGTGCGCCTTCGCTTGTTTCGTCGTATTAGCTACTTTGAACGCACCAGGGCCTCGCAACCAGCCCTTATCGCCGACTTGTCCGCCAGATTCACCGTAAAAAGGCGTACTTTTTAAAACAACCGCTGCAAACTGGCCCACTTCAATAGAATCTACGGAAACACCATCCACAAGAATGGTTTCCACTTCGCATTGACCGGCCAAGTCATCGTAACCTGTAAACTCGGTGACACTGTCGAGCGTTACGCTGCCAGACATATCCATAGAGAAGTTACTTGCAGAACGCGCTCTAGCACGCTGTGCATCCATCGCCACTTCAAAACCAGCTTCGTCTATTTCAAGATTGTTTTCACGGGCAACGTCATTGGTCAAATCTGCAGGGAAGCCAAATGTGTCATACAATTTAAAGACGGTTTCACCTGGAATGATTTTTTTATCGCCCAGCTGTGAAATCGCCTCTTCAAGAATTTTCATACCTTGATCAAGCGTCTTAGCGAACTGCTCTTCTTCTTTCAGAAGAATAGACGCCACACGGTCTTTCAGCTTGCGTAATTCTGGGTAGGCATCGCCCATCTCAAGATCTAACGCGTCTACCAATTTATGGAAGAAAACGCCTTTTTTACCCAATTTATTACCATGACGAACCGCACGACGAACAATGCGACGCAAGACATAACCACGGCCTTCGTTAGAAGGAATAACACCGTCCACAATCATGAAGGAACAAGAACGGATATGATCGGCAATAACACGCAATGACTGAGCACTTAAATCGTCAGTATCCACTAATTTCGCAGCGGCCTTGATTAAATTCTGAAACAAATCAATTTCGTAGTTGCTATGTACGCCTTGCAGAATCGCCGCAATACGCTCTAACCCCATGCCCGTATCAACAGAAGGCTTAGGCAACGGCACCATAGTGCCATCGGCAGAACGATTGAATTGCATGAAAACTACGTTCCAAATTTCAATAAAGCGATCGCCATCTTCTTCCGGCGAGCCTGGAGGCCCACCCCAAATATGCTCGCCATGATCGTAAAACACTTCAGAACAAGGACCACAAGGACCAGTGTCGCCCATCGCCCAGAAGTTATCTGACTGAAAACGTCCACCTTTGTTATCGCCAATTCGAATAATTTTCTCTTTTGGCACACCAATCATGTCATGCCAAAAATCAAACGCTTCATCGTCGTCTGCGTAAACAGTCACAAGTAGCTTTTCTTTTGGTAATTTCAAAACGTCAGTTAGAAATTCCCACGCGTAAGTAATGGCTTCTTTTTTGAAATAATCACCGAAGCTGAAGTTACCCAACATTTCAAAGAAAGTGTGGTGGCGCGCTGTATATCCCACGTTTTCGAGGTCATTGTGCTTACCGCCCGCTCGAACACAACGCTGAGAGCTGGTCGCACGTGTATATGGGCGCTGATCTTCGCCCAGAAACACATCCTTAAACTGAACCATACCGGCGTTTGTAAACAGCAAAGTTGGGTCATTGCCCGGAATCAATGAGCTGGATTCAACAATCTGATGTTGCTTACTTTCAAAATACGATAAAAATGACTGGCGTAATTCAGAACTCTTCATAATAGGGTGAGTCTCTATCTCTATTTTCTAGACGAATTGGATTGCGTGAATGGCAGAATAATTAAAACCTATTCGATGCAACGAAAAGCACAAAATAGTACACGCAAAGGATAGGTGTTTTCAAAAGAAACCGTAGGAATTTAGAGGTTATTTTGTGCAATTCTTAAACTAAAGCCTCTATTCCAGAAGAATTGAGGCTTTAGTGAGCGCTAGGATTTGATTTCGCTAACCGTATGGTACTGATAACGAGGCCGAGTGGTCATTCTAGTCACCAACTCATAACCAATGGTACTGGCATAATCCGCGACGTTTTCAACCGGAACATTTCCTCCCCACAACACAACCTCTTGACCAATTTCAAAAGACTGACTGGCATCAGCAAAACGGATCGTAATCATATCCATCGATACTCGCCCAGCCAACATGGCAGGAGACGCGTTCACTTCTAATGGCGCACCGCTTTGGGTATGACGGGCATAACCATCACCGTACCCGACAGCAACCGTGGCTAACTGGTGATCTTCTGCTGCTTCATAAGACAGACCGTAACCGACTTTCTCACCTTTTTTCAAAGAACGTACAGAAATAACCTTAGATGACAATATCATTGCTGGGGCCAACCCCAACTGCTGACCCGTTAAGCCAGCAAATGGGGAAATGCCATATAACATGATTCCTGGGCGAATCCAGCCGCCTTCAGGGATGGCCCACTTCATGATCGCCGCTGAATTCGCTACACTTGCCTCTATGGTGCCTATTTCTTGACGCGCTCTTTCAAAATACGTCAGCTGCTCCATGGTCGCGATATCAGATAAATCATCCGCACAGGAAAAATGTGTCATTAACAACACATCACCCACTTGATTACTTTCTCTGAGCTTTTTAACCAAATCACATGCGCCCGCTTTATCAGCACCCAATCTACGCATACCAGAATCTAGCTTCACAAATATTTTTTCAATGTTTACTTGGCTAGCTAACAACCAATTAAGCTGCTGAGTGTTTTCAATTGCCGCCCAAAAGCCATGCTGTTCGCACAACTTCCATTCATATTCTTCAAAAACCCCTTCAAGCAACATAACCGGAGAAACAATACCTGCCTCACGCAGTGCCATCGCTTCTTCTATCGCGGCAACAGCAAACGCATCTGCTTCATTATCAAGGTGTCGAGCAACTTCAATCGCACCGTGCCCATAAGCATTACTTTTTACGACAGCAAAGGCTTTACACGTCGGCTGAAGCTTTTTGGCATAACGATAGTTCTGCAAAATAGCATTCAAATCTATCGTTGCGGTTAGTGGCCTTGCCATTTCAAGTCCTTATTTCTTATAACGTTTAACAGACAAATCCTGAGAATTGATCTGTGTTTCATCACCAGCAATGATATCCGCAATAACAGCTGCAGAACCACAACTCATTGTCCAACCAAGCGTTCCATGGCCTGTATTCAAATACAAACCATCAATACCGCTAGCACCAACAACCGGTGTGCCATCTGGTGTCATCGGACGCAACCCAGTCCAATACTCAGCCTCTGAGAGGTCACAGCCTTTACCAAATAAATCATTTACAACATGACTAATCGTCTCTGTTCTGGATTTAGGCAAGTCCAAATTATACCCAGTGAGCTCAGCGGTGCCCGCAGCACGAATACGATCACCAAGACGCGTTACAGCCACCTTGTAAGTTTCATCCATCACCGTCGAAATTGGCGCATAAGCAGTATCTAAAATAGGAACCGTCAAGGAGTACCCTTTCACTGGATAAACAGGAATATCGATATCACACGCTTTAAGCAACTCCTTTGAATAACTACCCAAACAAACAACAACGCTATCAAACGCTTGCAGGCCTTGCTCTGTGATAACGCCATTCAATTTATTCGCTTGGGTACTCAATGACTTAATATCCGAATTAAACTGAAAGGTAACCCCAATTTCTTCACACGTTTCTTTAAGCGACTGACAGAACAAATAGCAGTCCCCTGTCTCATCTCCCGTCAGTCTAAGGCCACCTTTAAATTTATCGATAACACTTCGAAGACCAGGCTCAACCTGAGCAATCTGATCTGGTGTTAATACCTCATGAGGAACACCTAATGCCTTCAATACTTTGATGTCTTTTTCTGCTGCATCAACCTGCTCTTCTTTTCGAAAAAGTTGCAAAGTTCCACCTTGCCCATCCTGATACTGAATTCCAATGTCTTTTCTTAAGGATATAAATTGATCGCGACTGTATTCTGCTAACGCCATCATTCTGGATTTATTTACGCTGTATGCATCGTTATTACACTGCCCCAGCATTTTTACCATCCAGCTTATTTTTTTGATTTCTGGCTCAGCACTCACCCTTAATGGAGCATGTTTTTGCATTAACCATTTAATGGCTTTTAGAGGGATACCTGGCGCAGCCCAAGGAGCCGAATACCCTGGAGAAATCTGCCCAGCATTAGCGAAGCTGGTCTCTAAGGCTACACCAGGCTGACGATCAATGACCGTAACCTGAAAACCTTTTTTAACCAAATAATACGCAGTAGTAAGGCCAACAACACCAGCGCCAAGCACGCAAATCTTCATAGAAACACTCCAAATAATGGCAAAGTCATATCACCCATAATTACATAAGATTTGTAGTTTTATCATCTTATTTAGAGCATATATTAAGAATAAAAAACCAAAATAAATGTAAACTAAAGTTGAATGAAATATTTAAGAAAAGACGGCATTAGCCTGATAAAATACCCACATCACAAAGACACAAAGAATAAACGACATGAAAGAACAAAAAATATCAGCACTTGACCAAGCCCTGTCACTATTAAGCCATAGAGAGCACAGCTCAAAAGAACTGGCCACTAAATTAAAAGTAAAAGGGAACACAGAAAATGAAATCAGTTCGACTATTACACACCTTCAAGACATAAATTATCTCAATGATCGGCGCTTCACTGAAGTTTTTATAAGAAGCAGAATAAGTAAACCCCTTGGCGTGAACCGAATACTACAAGAGCTCGTTCAAAAAGGCATCGACAAGGCTGAAGCAAAGGAAGCTATTACAGATGCAAATGCTGACTGGTTCGAATTAGCAAAGAAATTAAAAGAAAGAAAATTTGGAGAAGAAGCTAGTACAGACTTCAAAGAAAAAGCCAAACAGTCACGCTACCTACAATATCGTGGTTTTGACTTCGAACAAATAAAATACGCCATATCCCCATCAGATGAATACTAAAAAAGAATATTTTTAAAACGTACAACCAAGCCATTTTAAATGGCTCAGAGTATTAGCAGAGATGTATTAGCTAGTACGGTAGAGCAGTTTTACAACCCATCCTCTTTAGCCATCAATGCCGCCAGATAGCGCTCCTCCATTTCTACATAGTTTTTTTGAACAGACTCAATTTTTCCATCCAATTCATCTATCTTACCCTGTAGTTTAGTAAATTCTTCCGATTGAACTTGCACATCGTACAAATCAACCTCTAGGCGCTTTCGCTCAGCCTCCAATTCATTATTAATCTCGTGAAGATTTTCAATTTCCTCTAAGTCTTTGTTAATCAAAACATCCATTTTCAGACTTTCATCGTTTGCGGTTTCCATAACCGAGTCTGGATGAAGCAACTTATGCTCAAGACTTTCACGCAAGACCTGCGCCTTCTCCAAATCCATTTCCAGCATTTCTACATAAAGCTCAGACTCATTCACCATTAAGCGCAAAGAACTCAGCTTTGAGGCCTGCTCACTCGCAAAAGCATCAGACTCTTCAGTAAATGAGTCTTGATGAAGCAAATCCTCCATTTTTTTCATGGTGTTGCGTTCTTCATCAAAAACACCATATATATCCATCCCTTGAGTGAGATCTGCACCCTGTTTTTCAAGCTGAGCTTTTTTCTGCCTCAATGCTTCATCACGCTTAACTACATCAATATTTAAATTATATTTAATCGCCTGTAAGCTTTCCAGCTTACCTTCTAAGCGCTTAACCACTCGGCTACTTTCTAATAGCGATTTTTCTAGCCTAGCAATATAAATGTCATAGGCACCAATGTGTTTTCCATCGCCTTCATGATCCAACTTAGCCTTACGAACATGTTCTTTTAAATCTGCAATGATGGTTTTTTGATAAGCAGCTAATTGCTTAAGGTCTGCCACTTTATCGTCCAACTCAGAACGAACAGAATGTAAGAAAACAGATTCGTCGGCATCACTTAAAAATGCTTCTAGAGCATCAACGTAAAGCGCGTTATCACCCTCTTCCTTAACTTCAGCTAAGTGAAGTTTCAACCGTTCTGCAAATTCACACATACTTGCCATTTCAGCTCGAAGCAAGGCAAGCGCCCCATCCAACTCTCCCTCTTTAGCCAGTTGCCCTTGAAGTGTTTCGAGCTGTAAATTCAATTCAGATGTGACATTTACTTGGGAAAACACTTTTTCGCCAGTTCTTTGAATAACCTTATTAAGCTCTCGCAGTAAAGTTTGATTCACTTTTAGAGATTTCAAAAGTTCATCAACTTCCTGAGCTCGATCAATTTTGTCCAAAATACCTTTAAATGCCCCCAAGAGCGCTAACACGTCCGAATTAGGCACCGATTGCTCAATAACATGTATTTCGACATCCAAAAAGATTGCCCAACAAGACAAAGCGGCACGCCCCTGAAAGTCAGACTTAGGTAAACCTTCAAGAAGCTGAGCACAGATACTTCGCTGTTGATCCAGCAAAGTCAGCCACTGTTTTTTTTCTTCGGCTGATGCATCTTTCAGATCGTTTTTTAATCTCTTTCGTTTACTAGATTTATCATCAGCAATACCATCAGTTTCAGAAACTGACTTTTTTAGCGATAAATACCGCCTCAAAACAAATATAAATATCACTAAAAAAAGCACACTTGATGCAATAAGTCCCCATTGCCAAATCAACATATTCTCAAAATCCCGTTTAACACAAAAAACCAGAAAAGAACCTTAGTGGCGACTACACTGCAACAAGGTCTCTAAAAATAAACAATAATAGAAGGATATATCTCAAGAAACCATCAAACCACATTTTAAAACGCATTTACCACAAAAACAAAAAAAGCAGGCACAAGACCTGCTTTTCAAAAAAACTAAGTTTTTTGTAAACGATACGTTTCGTTTTAGAAGTCGAGCGACTCTTCAGTCTCTTCTTCTACAACAGCGGTTTTAGCGTCTACCTTGCCCTCGGGTTTGGTTTTCTTAGGCAATAGATCTTCACGTACTTTAGCTTCAATCTCTTTCGCCATGTCCGGATTATCCGATAAATATTGTGCGGCGTTAGCTTTACCCTGACCAATTTTGTTACCAGCATAAGCGTACCAAGCACCGGCTTTATCTACAAAGCCTTGCTTAACACCTAAGTCGATAATCTCACCCATGCGGTAAATACCTGCACCGTAGTGAATTTGGAACTCTGCTTGTTTAAATGGCGGTGCAATTTTGTTTTTCACCACTTTCACGCGCGTTTCGTTACCGATCACTTCTTCACCCTGCTTAACCGATCCGATACGACGAATATCCAAACGAACAGAAGAATAGAATTTAAGCGCATTACCACCGGTGGTGGTTTCGGGTGAACCAAACATGACACCAATTTTCATACGAATTTGGTTGATGAAGATAACAAGACAGTTAGCATTCTTGATAGAACCTGTTAATTTACGCATTGCTTGTGATAACAAGCGAGCTTGAACACCAACAGAAGAGCTACCCATTTCGCCTTCAATTTCTGACTTAGGAACAAGCGCGGCTACCGAGTCAATGATGATCACATCAACACTGTTTGAGCGGACTAACATGTCCACAATTTCAAGTGCTTGTTCACCCGTGTCTGGTTGCGAGATCAGTAGATCCGCAATATTAACGCCAAGCTTTTCTGCATAAGAAGGGTCAAGCGCGTGCTCCGCATCAATAAATGCACAGGTTTTGCCTTGCTTCTGAGCTTCTGCAATAACACTTAAGGTTAATGTTGTTTTACCTGAAGACTCTGGTCCATAAATTTCACAGATACGACCATAAGGAAGTCCACCAGCACCGAGCGCAATATCCAGACCTAACGATCCAGTAGAAACAGTATCAATATCGAGCTTAGCGCCTTCGCCCATCTTCATGATGGCGCCTTTACCAAATTGACGCTCGATTTGAGACAGCGCTGCGTCCAGCGCCTTTTTCTTGTTGTCTGCGATAGATGACATAATGGAATCCTTGTGGCTAATTTTCGTTGGGGTAACTCTAGCGTTTTTTTTTGAGAAGCTCAAGAAATACTGTATATAAAAACAGTATTATTTTTAAAGATTATTAAGCATCTCTTTTATTCCTTGAAGAGCCGCTAAAACAGTTGCTTCTCTGATAGCTTGTCGATTTCCCGGAAAATGATAACGCGTTACTTTGACGGGTCGCCCAGTTAACTGCCAACCAATATAAACACAGCCAACCGGCTTTTCTGGCGAGCCGCCCGACGGACCAGCAACACCACTAACCGCAACCGATAGGTCACCACCTAGTTGTAAAGCGCCAGCACACATTTCCTTCACCGTTTGCTCTGAAACAGCACCAAAGACCGATAAAGTCTCCGCTTTTACAGATAAACCCTGCATTTTTGCTTCATTCGCGTAGCTAATTACGCCACCAAAAAACCATGATGAGCTGCCCTCTACGTCGGTACATACGGCACCGATAAGACCACCAGTACACGATTCTGCGGTCACTAATAAAAGGTTTTTTGCCTTTAACATCTCGCCAACTTGGTCGGCTGACTGTGTCATTTTTTGCATCTGATTCATTATGTTTATCCCTTAAATCCTGAGCCAATATCCCGTAGAATAACGCTCTATTTTTTGGATCACAATCGAGCATCGCAAAATGAGCAAAGTAACAGAAGATAACCATACACCGATGATGCGCCAATACTTCGGCCTTAAATCTGAGCATCCAAACCAATTGTTATTTTACAGAATGGGAGATTTCTACGAGATTTTCTATGACGATGCCAAACGTGCCTCTCAATTGCTTGATATTACACTCACATCCCGTGGTCATTCTGGCGGTAAACCTATTCCAATGGCGGGCATTCCTTATCACGCTGCCGAGAACTACATTGCTCGCCTCGTTCGCATGGGTGAATCGGTTGTGATTGCAGAACAAACTGGCGACCCAGCCACCAGCAAAGGACCTGTTGAGAGAAAAATTGCTCGCATCGTCACGCCAGGTACCATTAGTGACGAGGCATTTCTGGAAGAAAAGCGCGAAAATCTACTATTGTCTCTTGCTCATCAATCTCGCAAAGGTCTCGATGTTTTTGGTTTCTCTTACCTCGATATGGCCAGTGGCCGTTTTTGCCTGTTTGAAGTCGATGGTCATGAAGCACTTGCCAGCGAATTACAGCGTTTATCGCCTATGGAGATTTTAGTCTCTGAAGACTTCCCTGCACGAGATAGGTTAAAACTTGAGAAAGGTGTCTCAGAGCTTGGTCCTTGGCATTTTGATTATGAATCCAGCTACCGCCAATTGATTCAGCAATTTAACACCAAAGACTTATCTGGTTTTGGTTGTGAAGCCCTCACCGCTGCTATCGCGTCAGCTGGCGCATTACTTCAATACGCCAAAGACACTCAGCGCTCGGCGTTACCACATATTCAATCCATCATGGTTGAGCATAAAGATGACTCAGTATTAATAGATGGCGCCACTCGACGTAATTTGGAAATCGACATAAACTTAACCGGTGGCACGACGAACACCGTGGTTGAAGTGTTAGACGAATGTGCCACGCCGATGGGCAGTCGTTTATTGAAGCGCTGGTTGCACACGCCGATCCGTGACTTAAACGAAATTCAATCACGCCAGCAAGTGGTTGCAGAATTACAAATAAAACAAGCTTACGATACGCTTAAAACGCCATTGAAAAAAATTGGAGATTTAGAACGTATACTTTCACGCGTCGCCTTACGCTCAGCCCGACCTAGAGATTTACTGCGTCTAAAGTTTGCTCTCGAAGCCATACCTGAGATCAATATTTTATTAGAAGGCGCCACAACGGAACGACTCTTAGAGCTAAACCAGCGCATTCTCGCTCAGCCAGACATCACCAAAACATTGACTCAAGCACTGGTTGAAAATCCTCCTTCTGTGGTTCGCGATGGTGGTATTTTCGCAAAAGGTTACGACGACGAATTGGACGAACTCCTATCCTTATCCACCAACGCGACGGATTTTTTAGCGGAAATGGAGCGCAGCGAAAAAGCACGCACTGGCATTAGCTCACTAAAAGTCGGGTTTAACCGTGTTCATGGTTATTACATTGAAATCAGTCGTCTACACTCAGACCAGGCACCGGTGGAATACATTCGTCGTCAGACCTTAAAAAATGCTGAGCGTTTCATTACACCTGAACTGAAAATATTTGAAGACAAAGCGCTCAGCGCCAAGTCCAAATCACTCGCAAGAGAAAAAGAGCTTTACGAAGGACTATTAGATCGACTCAATGAAACATTAAGGGAATTACAGACCACCAGCCAAGCGCTCGCTCAGCTTGATGTGATGAATAATTTTGCAGAACGTGCCGATGTTTTGAATTTCGTCTGCCCAGAATTACACAACCGTGGCGGCATTCAAATCATTGGTGGCCGTCACCCTGTAGTGGAAGCTGTCATCTCCGAACCTTTCGTTCCCAATGATCTTGAACTCAATGAAAAACGCTCTTTGTTGATGATTACCGGCCCTAACATGGGCGGTAAATCGACCTACATGCGACAAATCGCCTTAATCACCTTATTAGCACACACTGGTTGTTTTGTTCCCGCTGAATCCGCTTCGATCTCCGTGGTGGATCGTATATTTACTCGCATGGGGTCATCAGACGATCTTGCTGGTGGACGCTCGACCTTTATGGTTGAAATGACAGAAACCGCCAACATCTTAAATAATGCCAGCAAAGACAGCTTAGTATTAATGGATGAGGTCGGACGAGGCACCAGTACATTCGATGGGCTATCTCTGGCTTGGGCAGCGGTGGATTATCTCGCTAAAGAACTAAAATGCTACGTTCTGTTTGCAACGCATTATTTTGAACTGACAGCCTTAGCGGACCAACTCGACAATGCGGCCAACGTTCATCTAACCGCCACAGAGTACGAGGATGAAATCATCTTCCTTCATAAAGTACATGAAGGCCCTGCAAGCCAATCATATGGGCTACAAGTTGCTCAACTTGCCGGTGTACCACGCGGTGTCATAAGCCACGCCAAACAAAAACTAAAAGAACTGGAAGTGGTTACTGGCATTAATATCGAAGACACAGCACTTTATGCCAATACAGGGTCGCGCTCGACCAAAGTACAAGAAAACAAAACGAGCTATCAGCCACAACAAGTCGACATGTTTGCCCAAGCAGAACAAAATGCATTAAAAAATGCGGTTGAAGCACTTGATTTGGATAACATGACACCACTAGAAGCGATTAATGCTCTTTACAAACTAAAATCTCAGTTGTAGTTGATATAAGCTGCTGTCGATATAAGCTAATAGCAGATAAATGTAGGTTATTCGCGATTGTTGCTTGCTGCGAAATGGCCTATACCTCTAAAATAGTGCGCAATCATTTTTATAGCTTGTAAGGAGAAGTCGAATGGCTTTCATCGTTACCGATAACTGCATTCGCTGCAAATACACCGACTGTGTTGAAGTTTGTCCTGTTGACTGCTTCTACGAAGGCCCTAATTTTTTAGTCATCAATCCAGATGAATGCATTGACTGTGCACTATGCGAACCAGAATGCCCAGCAAATGCCATCTTCTCTGAAGACGAATTGCCGGAAGATCAAGAAGTATTTGTAGAGTTAAACAGAGACCTATCTTTGATATGGCCCAACATTGCAGAGAAAAAAGACGCACTACCTGATGCAGCACAATGGGATGGTGTGGAAGACAAGCTGGAACATTTAGAACGTTAATTTGATGTACTTGAATGTATAAGGAAGCGACCAATGTGTCGCTTTTTTTGTATCTGGTAGATTTGCAGTTTAAGACAAAAACAAAAAAAAGGGTGGCTTTTGGCCACCCTACATTTTGCTCACATCCTGTTAAGCAACTCTTCCGATAAGTAAAACATCACTGTTTGCTTCATCATGAAGCATCCAAACAATCCTTATTACATGGTGCCTTCCATCGAACCACGGTATCCCTTTGAACAATCCTTTGTTCTCGAACATCCAAGTTCGATCCTAAATACCTTCACTGGTATCTTATTCAGCACATCATGCGCTTTTCATCCATGAAATCCGTTTGGATAAGCTTAAATTTACCAGCTTTAGTCTGCTTTTCAAAATTGACAAAAGAAAGGATGAGATATATTTTTTCTTTATTTATCAAATAGATAAACTTAAATCACAACAGTAAGTTATATTTGATCACATAACAAACGGAGAAAGCCTACAGGCGTGTAAGATATAGACTACAAGCACTCAAGATTCAGTACCGATGTTAACGCCTCATATCGCAACAAGAAACTCATCTACCCATTTAACAGCACTCAAATAGGTTATTTTCAGATCCTCAAAATCTTGCTGGTTTTTAATGATTCGACCATTATTATAATATTCCACCAAATCAAGAGCATTCCCCACTCGACCAGAGCGATACATAATGGCATTAATAAACTCATTGGGCAGAGGCAGCTCTCCAAGTACTTCATCCAGCTTCATTCCTGTACACACATCAATCATAGACAACATTCCAGCTAAAAAATATTTGTCTTGATTATCGTACCCTCGGTTTTTGGCAAACAATTCTGCATGCTTAGCCCGCACCATAATTTGCTCAAGCAGCACGTGCCTATCACCAACCATTTCGGACATTAGCAATAAATTAGTCAGTGATTTAAGCTGCTCAACGCCAATCAACATAATGGCTAAACGAACGGAATCTACTGATGCAACCAGACCGGTCAAAGGAGAATTCAGATAACGCAGTAGCTTATGCACAAGCCCAGCATCTTGACTAACAATTCTCTCCAGCTCATCCACACTAAATGAGGAAGTATTCAATAATGACGACATAATTTGCAGGAGCGTCATGCTGTTTACTTTGGAGGTTTTGCTGGTTATGACTTCTGGCCTTTCAAAAAAGTAACCTTGAAAGTATTCCACACCCAACAATCGGCAAAATTGATAATCTTCCCATGTCTCTACTTTCTGAGCGATGATTTTGACGTTGAAGCCTCTTAGCGCTTCAACTTGTTGATGAAATTTTTCATTGCCTAACGTTAGCATATCCAATTTAACGTATTCGGCCAGATCAATAAAAGGCGTTAATTTACTGTGAAAAACGAAATCATCTAATGCAATAGAGCAACCGGCCTTAACCCAATGTCGTAAAGACGACAGTAGAATGGCATCAAAGCCTGCGTCTTCCATCACTTCAATAATGAGGTTTTCTTTATGAATAGGCATCCCGTTAGGACTTAATAAATACGCCCTAGGGAAGTTAACAAACGCCTTGTTGGAGCCCACTAAATTTTCCACACCAAACTCAAAAAGACTAGCAGAAATTACTTGAGCGGTCGCTCCCACGCCATCAATTACATCCGCCTGCATAGCGATAGCATTCTTACGGTATAAAAGTTCATATCCCATAACCGAAAGACGACTATCTACAATAGGCTGTCGTGCCAAGGAAATATTAGAGTGAGCTAATAACACATTTTCGTCCATATCATTTCCGCTTAACAACGAGCACCAATAAAGCAACAGTAGCGTATTTTAATAGTGTCTCAATATTGCCTAAAAATTGCCATTGGGCATAGACAATAATCTTGGTAACATGGGTGAGATTATAAAGCAAAAAACTGTGGGGAAAATAATGCCAGTATACCGCTCCAAGACAACTACCTCCGGCCGCAATATGGCAGGAGCTCGTGCGCTATGGCGCGCCACCGGAATGACAGACGATGATTTTCAAAAACCCATCATCGCAGTGGTCAACTCTTTTACACAATTTGTACCCGGCCACGTTCATCTAAAAGATATGGGCCAACTAGTTGCTCGTGAAATTGAAGCTGCAGGTGGTGTAGCGAAAGAGTTCAACACTATTGCAGTCGACGACGGTATCGCAATGGGTCATGACGGTATGCTGTACAGCCTGCCTTCACGTGATTTGATTGCAGACTCAGTGGAATACATGGCTAATGCGCATTGCGCCGATGCTCTCGTATGTATTTCTAACTGTGACAAAATTACACCGGGAATGCTGATGGCGGCAATGCGTCTTAACATTCCTGTTATTTTTGTTTCTGGCGGACCAATGGAAGCCGGCAAGACAAAATTATCCGAAAACAAGCTCGACCTAGTCGATGCCATGGTAATCGCAGCGGACCCAACGGCATCAGATGAGAAAGTGGCCGAGTACGAGCGCTCTGCCTGCCCAACGTGTGGTTCTTGCTCTGGCATGTTTACCGCCAACTCAATGAATTGTCTAACCGAAGCACTAGGACTAAGTTTACCTGGCAACGGCACGACGCTGGCGACACATTCCGACCGTCGCCGTTTATTCTTAGAAGCCGGCCGTCGTATTGTCGACATCACAAAACGTTTCTACGAAAATGATGAAGCCCACTGGGCGCCACGCGCTATTGCGAATTTTAACGCTTTTGAAAACGCGATGACGCTGGACATTGCAATGGGTGGGTCAACCAATACCATTCTTCATCTATTAGCGATCGCTCTTGAAGCTGGCGTAGACTTTACGATGGAAGACATCGACAGATTGTCGCGTCGCGTCCCTCAGTTGTGTAAGGTCGCACCCAACTCGCCTAAATACCATGTTGAGGACGTTCATCGGGCAGGCGGTATTTTTGGCCTGCTAGGCGAGCTAGATCGTGCCGGTCTATTGCACAACCAATGTCATACCGTTCATTCCAAAACATTGGAAGAAGCGCTTGAAACATGGGACATCATGCGTTCACCAACGCCAGAAGTGATTGAATTTTACAAAGCGGGCCCCGCGGGTATTCCAACGCAAACCGCGTTCAGCCAATCGACTCGCTGGCCATCTTTAGACGGAGACCGTAAAGACGGCTGTTTCCGTTCTATTGAAAACGCGTTCTCTTTAGAAGGCGGCTTAGCGGTATTGTACGGAAACATTGCGCTAGATGGCTGTGTTGTAAAAAGCGCCGGCGTAGACGAATCTTGCTTAGTCTTTGAAGGCCCAGCCCACATTACTGAATCGCAAGACGAAGCCGTTAAGAACATTCTTGATGACAAAGTCAAAGCAGGCGAAGTGGTTATCGTGCGATACGAAGGACCCAAAGGCGGCCCAGGCATGCAAGAAATGCTTTACCCGACCTCTTACATTAAATCTAAAGGCCTAGGTCAAGCCTGTGCACTTTTAACGGATGGACGTTTCTCTGGTGGCACTTCCGGCTTGTCTATCGGTCACGTGTCTCCTGAAGCGGGTGCTGGCGGAGCCATCGGATTAGTAGAAAATGGCGATATTATCCGCATCGATATTCCAAACCGTACTATTAACGTATTACTAAGCGACGAAGAACTACAAACTCGCCGTGACGCGATGAATGCAAAAGGCGCAGATGCTTGGAAGCCCGCAGAAACGCGTCCTCGCAAAGTCTCTCCTGCATTGAAAGTGTATGCTCACTTTGTCACCAGTGCAGACAAAGGTGCCGTACGCGACATCAGTAAAATAGACTAATTTTTAAGATAATACGCAAAAGGCCGCTTTGCCATATTAGGCTCGCGGCCTTTTTCATTCATAACGAGATTACTCACGACAGGACACAGCATGCTCAGCTATCGCCATATTTATCATGCAGGCAACCACGCTGATATCTTAAAGCATTTGACGGTAAGTCAAATCTGCCGTCATTTTATAAAGAAAGACGCGCCCTTTTTCTATTTAGATACTCACGCTGGCATTGGTCAATACTCATTAAACTCTGAGCAAGCGCAAAAGAATAAAGAGTTTCACTCCGGCATTGCTCGTCTATTTACCGAAGACAACCTACCAGAGCCTTTAGAAAACCTGTTAGACATTGTTCGGGAAATGAACCCTGAAAACACGCTAAGTCTTTACCCTGGCAGCCCAAAAATTGTTGACTACTACGTACGTCAAAAAGACAAACTACACTTATGCGAGCTACATCCGAACGACTACCCAACGCTGGCCGCGCTGTTCCCAAACAAACGTAAAGCCAATGTCGTCAAAGACGATGGTTTTGCCGCCGTAAAAGCCATGCTACCACCACCACAAAAACGTGGATTTGTTTTAATGGATCCGCCGTATGAAGTCAAAAAAGACTACAAATATGTGGTTCAAGCATTAGAAGATGGCTACAAGCGTTTTCCTCAAGGTACCTTTGCTATTTGGTATCCAGTGTTAAATCGCCAGCAAGCAAACGCCTTTTTGAGTTCAATAAAAACAACGAATATTCGTAATGTACTTTCACTTGAACTCTGCATTAGAAACACAGAAGAAGAGCGTGGAATGGCCGGAAGCGGTATGATCATTGTTAATCCACCTTGGACTCTCGAAAAAGAAGCCCAGGAATTTTTACCAGTTCTAAGCAAACTATTAGCAGAAGACAGCGAGGCGACATATCAAGTTACTTGGATCACGCCAGAATAATCCATCATCATTATAAAGGAGCGCGTTTATGAGTACCCCTTTCGAATTAGCGTTTAAGTACATGCCTACGCCCGCTTTTATAGTGGAGAGCAGTAGCGGAAAATTAGTGTCATATAATCACAACTTTGAAGTCATGTTTGAGAATTTCAACGCAACACCTTCGAATACATGGGAATCTCTTTGTGCGGATGCCACGTCGGTAGAAGATTGGCACAAGCTCAACACCAAGATCCAAAACGGCAGTATTGAACGCTGTGAAAGTTTGATCCGAGTCGGTGACAAGTTAGTAAACATGCAACTTGAGCTGCAGCATCTTGGCGAATCGGTATTAGCTTGCGTTTACAATACCGATCACATGGATTTTTCAGCGGCGGAAAATACGCTACTTAAATTCGCCCTAACCGAGTCATCTGCAGGTTTGTGGATTTGGGAAACGGAATCAGATTTGGTTTCTTGCTCAAAATCCATTGCAACGTTACTGGGGATTCCACAAGAAAAAACACCTCAATCAACCGCGGAATGGCATGCCATTGTTCATCCTGACGACGTTAAAAGATTGGGAGATTTGGTCGATGAACATGTCGCCCACAATCAAGACTACTATGAAGTCGAATACCGAATTCAGAAGAGTGATAAAAGCTATTTGTGGGTCAAAGAACGCGGAAGGACTTACTCTAAAAGAGTCGATGGTAGCATTAAAAAAGTCATCGGATTTGTTGTCGATATTAGTCATCAAAAAGCCCTTGAAGAGCACCTCAGAAACCAAGCTACTTTCGATGAGCTGACTGGTTTGTTAACAAGAGGCGCGGCGCTTACACACTTTAAAAAGCAACTAGGGTTGGCAAAGCGTCAGTATACGCCACTGACCATGGCTAAAATACACCTTGATGCCAACGAACGACTGTCAACACTTTCTATGGAAGCTCGTAACATTGCGATTCAAACCTCGGCTCGACATATCTATAAAAAGATTAGAGAAGCCGATGTACTAGCACGCGTTGAAGGCGATAAATTACTATTACTGCTACCCAATACCAGTGTCAAAGACGCCAAAAAATTGCTTAACCACATTATCAATCCAACCGAAGATGAAAAAACAGTCTTGTTAGAAGGCAATTCAGATCCTATGGATTTTTGTATCGGGATCGCAACCTTCCCAGAAGATGGTGAAACCATTGATGAATTGGCTTTAAGCGCTAACCAGGCGGTTGAAGATGGACAAGCCGAGAGCAAGCAGATCGTCGTTAATTAAAGTCTAAAAAAAACAAACGACATGCTCATCAGTATGTCGCTTGTTACTCTTCTATTGTATTACCTTCATTTACAAGGTTCGCCCTGCAAGGTCAAAACAATACATCTAACACCACCATGGTCTCGATGTTCGCCCAAATAAGCGCCCTGCCAAACCCCTAAGTACAATCTTTTATCTCGAATAGGGATAGTTAAAGATGACCCTAACAGACTTGCCTTAATATGTGCTGGCATATCATCACTTCCTTCATACACATGCTCATAATACGGCTGATTTTCTGGCACCATATGAGAAAAATGACGCTCCATGTCGCGTCTTACTGAAGGATCTGCGTTTTCGTTAATGCTTAAAGACGCGGAAGTATGAAGCAATTGAACATGTAACAAACCAATAGAAACAGGCGACATATTACGTAAAGCAGCCTCAATATGATCGGTGATCAAATGAAAACCACGACGCATCGGCGGTAATTTAATCTCAACTTGCTGCCACATACGGATTACTCTGCGCTGGTTCTTTGATATACCGAGAAACGATAATCGTATGGATTGGGCCCTTCTGCCGCAAACACCTCTTCCCCCATCAAGGTAAAAGACGGCCAATCTACTTCTGGGAAAAACGCGTCGCCTTTTACATCGGCGTCCACATGGGTAATATACAAACGATCAGCACGCTCAAGTGCTAACTGATAAATCTGAGCACCACCAATCACCATGACTTCCTCTTGACCGTTGACCAAGCAAATATCCTCACCGAGAGAGATAGCGTCTTCCAAAGAAGCCACAACATCAATCCCTTCTGCTTGATAAGCGACATCACGACTGATCACAATATTGCGACGGCCCGGCAATGGTTTACCAATAGATTCAAACGTTTTGCGTCCCATCACAATGGGTTTACCCATGGTCGCCTGCTTAAAATATTTCAAATCATTCGGCAAATGCCAAGGCAACGAATTATTAATACCTATGGTTCGGTTGGTAGACATAGCAACAATCAGTGACAACATAGCAAGCACCTTTCTTGTAAGACAGCCTGACTCTTGGGATCAAAGAGTAAGAGCTTCTGATATAATCGATAATAATCATTATACCTATGGCAGCTTAGAATGCATTTCCTAGACACACTTCAGGAGACGCTAAGCACAAGTCGTCGTTCAATACAAAACAAGGTAAGCCTCAATGAAACAATATCTAGACCTTTGCCAGCGCATCGTCAACGAAGGCGAATGGGTAAGCAATGAACGCACTGGTAAACGCTGCTTAACAGTCATTAATGCCGACCTCACCTACGATGTGAGCAAAGGCGAATTTCCGCTCGTCACTACGCGTAAAAGTTTCTGGAAGTCTGCGATTGCGGAAATCATTGGTTATTTAAGAGGTTACGACAACGCCGCCGACTTTCGAGCACTAGGCACTAAAACATGGGACGCAAATGCCAATAAAAATGAGGTTTGGCTAAACAACTCTTACCGCAAAGGCGAAGATGACATGGGGCTTTGCTACGGCGCAATTGGCCGTCATTTCCCAAAACCAGACGGCGGCCACATCGATCTATTAAAACAAATCGTCGATGACCTAACCCGTGGCGTTGATAACCGTGGCGAAATCCTCACCTTTTATCATCCGGGTGCTTTCCATATGGCTTGCCTTCGTCCGTGTCTGTACAGCCATCATTTCTCGCTACTCGGCGACACACTTTACCTAAACAGTACCCAACGCAGCTGTGATGTTCCGCTGGGGCTCAATTTCAATATGGTTCAAGTTTACGTACTCCTCGCCATCGTCGCGCAAATTACAGGCAAAAAAGCAGGCCAAGCGTTCCATAAGATAGTGAACGCACACATCTACGAAGATCAGCTAGAATTGATGCGTGACGTGCAGTTAAAACGCGAGCCTTACCCACTACCAACACTAAAAATCAACCCAGAGATTAAAACACTAAAAGACATAGAAACATGGGTTACCATGGACGATTTTGAAGTGGAAGATTACCAATTTCACGACCCCATCGCCTACCCATTCTCGGTGTAGAAATGCTTAGATATAAAAAAACCAGCCACACGGCTGGTTTTTTTATATCAATTCTAAGGTTTTAATTTTTCGGGAATGTTTTCAACTTGAAGCCTGCGATAATCAAACCGGCACCGACAATAACCATAGGCAAAGACAACAGTTGTCCTTGCGTCAACCAACCAAAAGCAAGGTAACCAATTTGACTGTCTGGTTCGCGCACAAATTCAACTAAGATTCTAAAAATGCCGTAGCAAAGTAGGAACATACCGGAAACACAATAACGAGGTTTTGTTTTTTGAGAAAAGAACCATAAAATGCAAAACAGCGCGACACCTTCTAATGCGAATTGATACAGTTGAGAAGGATGACGAGCAAGTTGTAATGCGTCATTTGGAAAGATCATTGCCCAAGACACGTCTGTTGGCTTGCCCCACAGCTCACCACCAATGAAATTACCTAAACGCCCAGCGCCCAAACCAATAGGAACAAAGGGGGCAATAAAGTCGGTCACATCAACAAGGTGTTTTTTGTAGCGGCGAGAAAAAAGAAGCATGGCAGCAATCACGCCCAGTAAACCACCATGAAAAGACATTCCGCCTTCCCAAATACGCACTATTATGAGTGGGTTATCGATGAACGCAGGAAATTGATAAAATAAAATATAACCGACACGGCCCCCTAAAATGACACCAAGTGCACCATAAAATATGGCATCACTGACCATCTCTGGTGTCCAAAGTCCGTTAGAACACTTAGCTCGATACATGCCGAAAAAGTACGCACCGGCAAAACCAATCAGGTACATAATGCCGTACCAATGCACGGAAATCGGCCCTATAGATACAGCAATAGGATCAATGTCTGGATATGAAATCATAATTTTGTAATGAACCTCAGGTAGATATTAATCCACATTGGTGGTTTTGGATGGGCGTATCAAACGTTCAATATTGGCTTCACGCATGAGTCTTGTCATGGTTTGTGTGACCGCTTCTGCATGAGAAAGTTTCATCACCTCATCAAGCATGTCCTGAGCTTGTTTCATGGATATGTTTCGAATGACCGCCTTCACTTTAGGCAAGCTGGTCGAACTCATGGATAACACCTCGTATCCCATCGCCATTAACAAAATAGCGCCCATTGGATCACCCGCCATTTCACCACACACACTTAATCCAACACCTTCTCCTCTCACCTGATCGACGATGCTAAGCAACGCGCGTAAAACGGATGGATGAAACGAGTTATATAAGTCAGCAACACGAGGATTATTTCGATCTACCGCCAGTAAGTACTGGGTTAGATCGTTCGTTCCGACGGATAAAAAGTCGACCAGTTCAGACAATTCTTTGACTTGATAAACCGCGGCGGGGATTTCTATCATGACACCGACGCGAGGCATTTTAACGTTGTAACCTTCTTCTTTAACCTCTGCATAACCTCGACGAATCAAGGCCAACGCCTCTTCTACTTCCGCCACATTTGAAATCATAGGCAGCATGATCTTCAAGTTATGAAGATCGGCACTGGCTTTTATCATGGCACGAATTTGTGCCATGAAAATTTCCAGATGATCGAGCGTCACTCGTATCCCACGCCAACCTAAGAAAGGGTTTGCCTCATTGATAGGGAAATAAGATAACGCTTTATCACCACCAATATCCAGCGTACGAACGGTTACTGGCGCTGGCGCGAAACCTTCTAACTGTTGGCGATAAATAACAACTTGTTCAGCCTCGGTTGGAAAACGATCCCGCACCATAAAAGGCACTTCCGTTCGGTAAAGACCAATTCCTTCCGCGCCACGATCCAAAGATCGAGCAACATCGGCAGACAACCCCGTGTTTACAAATAAAGATAAACGCTGACCATCCAGAGTTTCACAGGGTAAATCTCGAAGGGCTTCATATTCTTCTTCTAGTTGACGCTCTTCATCCACAATTTGCTGGTAGTTTTCTATCAGCGCTTCAGATGGATAAGTAAATATTTTCCCAAGATAACCATCGACAATAAGATCGACTTTGTCTAATTGGGCATAAGGTAAGTCCAACGCGCCCATGACGGTTGGTATACCCATAGCACGCGCTAAAATTGCCACATGCGAGTTACCAGACCCCATAACGGAAACAAGACCTTTGATCTTATCAATTGGGATTTCACCCAACATCGAAGCCGTCAGCTCCTCACCGATAATGATAGACGGTTCGCTAAAGCGCTCAGCAACATTCGGCGCTTTCTCTTGTAAATGAGACAGTATACGGCGACCAAGATCACGTAGGTCAGACGCGCGTTCTCGTAGGTAAGGGTCATCCATGCGATTAAACTGGGCAATGTGTGCCTGAATAACCTGCCTTAATGCGCCTTGTGCCCAGTTACCCTCTTTGATTTTTCGAACGATTTCGCCAGCAATGGAATTATCATCCAATATTTTAAGGTACACATCGAAAAGCGCTTTTTCATCGACAGAAAGATGTTGGCTAATACGATTGCTAGCACGGCGAATATCGTGTCGAACGGCATCAAGTGCTTGATAAAAATCTTGAATCTCTTCATCAAAATCGGTGGTTCGACGATCCGGAATAACATCCAAATCGGCTGGAGGGAAAATAACAATGCCGCGACCAATCGCAACACCAGAACTACCAGGAACGCCCTTGTAGCGAAAATCAGAGCCACTAGGAATAGTATTAGAGTTTAAACTGGTAATAGCCCCTGTCGCTTCAGCGTGAGCAATAACGCCTGCTAATTGCGCAGACAAGGTAATCAGGAAAGCTTCTTCGCCTTCATCAAAGCGACGCTTGTCTTCATGCTGCACAACCAGCACTCCCAAGACTTGTCGATGATGAATAATAGGCACGCCTAGGAAAGAGCGATAGCGTTCTTCACCTGTGCCGTTTAAATAATGGAACGAAGGGTGAATATGAGCGTCTTCAAGGTTGACAGGTTCTGCTCTTCGACCAACCAAACTGACCAGACCTTCATCTGCCTTTAAGCTAACACTGCCCGCAACATCCGCATTTAAACCGCGGGTTGCCATCAAGACATAATCCTTTGTATTGGCGTCTACTAGGTAAATAGAACACACTTCTGCTCGCATCGCTCTACGAACCCGTCGGACAATAATATCCAACGCAGCCGGTAAAGACTGCGCAGCAGTCACCTCTTGTGTAATACGTCTTAACAAAGCTAGCATAGCGCTCCCATCAATCTACATAACCTCCATTATTAAGCCTGTAAGTTTATCACTTTTCTAGTCGACGATGTGCGCTAGGAATAAGCTCTTTTAAGGCTCTTCGGTAGACGTCTTTTTTGAACGCTACCACTTGACCAAGTGGGTACCAATAACTTACCCAACGCCACCCATCAAACTCAGGACTTTCAGTTCCATCCACGCACACAGAAGCATCAGGACAACGAATAGACAGAAGAAACCACTTCTGCTTTTGTCCAATACATAAAGGTTTACTATTGTGTCTTAACATGCGCTTAGGAAGACGATAACGCAGCCAACCGCGGGTTTTCCCAACGATTTCAACCTGATCAGGATCCAGCCCTACTTCTTCTTTTAGTTCTCGAAATAACGCTTCTTCCGGTGTTTCATCAGATTTAATGCCGCCTTGAGGAAACTGCCAAGCATTTTGCCCAACACGTCTCGCCCAAAGAAGCTGGCCACGCTCGTTCATCAATATGATGCCCACATTCGGTCTGTATCCGTCTGCATCAATCACGAGCCATCACCTTCTTATATAAGAATAAATTAGATTCATTGTTCCATAATTCCCCCATCCGCACAATTAAGACTACTGTTATTTATTATCGCCAAGGCTATAATTCGCGCACTTTAGAAGAATTGAGGACAGCTTGTGACACTCGCAATATTTGACTTAGATGGCACCTTATTAAACGGTGACAGTGATTACACTTGGGGACAATTTCTGGTTGAGAAAGGGTTAGTCGATACCCAAGCATACAAAGAAGCGAACGATACGTTCTTTAAACAATACCAATCAGGCACACTGAATATCCATGAATACCTAGCGTTTAGCCTCGCGCCATTAAAGCAATTCTCCAGCACTGAGCTTAACCACTTACATCAGACATTCATGCAAGAAAAAGTGCAGCCAATGATGCTGAAGAAAGCGAAAGACTTGATAAAAGACCATAAGAATCAAGGCCATTTCTTATTAATGATCACCGCCACCAACCAATTTGTTACCGGTCCAATCAGTGATGCTTTAGGCATGGATCATATTATCGCACCGATACCAGAAATCATTGACGGCCATTACACAGGAAAGATTATCGGCATTCCCAGCTTTCAAGAAGGCAAGGTAACACGCTTAAACGAATGGTTAGCCGAAACAGGACACACAATGGAAGGCAGCTACTTTTACAGCGACTCACGAAATGATTTGCCGCTATTGGAATTGGTCGATCACCCTATCGCCGTTGATGCCGATGAAACACTGACAAAAATTGCACAAGACCGAGGCTGGCAACATATTTCCTTACGAAATTAACTTAAGCCACCCATTGGTAAAACGTTCGCTAAAACAAAAAAACGCGGTTAGAAAGGCTCTAACCACGTTTTTTACTTCGTATCTTGGCCATGATCTGATAGATCAAATTCAATCAATACGCTTATAAGCCCATATTGTTGTGAATTCGATAAAACAAGGCTTTCAAGTATTCTGTTTCTTCAATCGCAGGATGCACTGGATGATCTGGCGCTTGCGTGCCGCGATAAATAAGCTGGGAAAAGCGCTCTAGCTGACGGCTATTACTTCGAACAAGGTCATGTAAACGCGCTGTTTCAAGGTGCATAGAACAAGAAGCTGAGACTAAAACTCCACCTTTCGCGACCAATCTCATCGCCAATTGATTTGCTCGATGATAAGCCCCTTCACCTGCTTTGATGTCTTTACGACGAGCAATGAAAGCCGGTGGATCCATAACAACCACATCGAAGCGTTGCTTGTCGTCAATCAAAGACTGCATGGCTTCAAATGCGTCGCCATGCATCAAGTTAGAGCCACCTTCATACTGATTCAATTGTAAATTGCCTGTAACATAATTAAGCGCTTTTTCAGAAGCATCAATAAAGGTCACATCTGTGGCGCCAGCAGAAGCCGCTTGAACCCCCCAACCACCAACATATGAGAATACATCTAACACGCGCTTACCGTCGCAAAAATTCTGCATGGTTTTGCGGTTTTCGCGATGGTCATAAAACCAACCTGTTTTTTGACCATCCCAAACTGGCGCCTCGAATAAAACGCCATTTTCTTGTAAGAAAACCGTTTCTGGAACTGTCCCGAACGCTTCTTCAACGTAGCTATCCAGGCCCTCGATTTGGCGCATTTTACCGTCGTTTTTCATCAAAATAGCAGATGGTTTCACAACATCTTGCAAAGCTTCAATGATTTCGTTTTTTACGCGCTCCATGCCTGCCGTCGAAATTTGAACAACAAGAATGTCTGCAAAACGATCCACTACCAAACCGGACAATCCATCAGAGTCGCCAAAGACAAGGCGATAATACGGCGCAGGATACGTCATTTCACGTAATGACAACGCAATGTTAAGACGATGAGCCAAGGTAGACTTATTCAATACAGTATCGGTGCTACGACTAATCAGCCGTCCACAAATTAATGTATTGGGATTTATCATGGCGATACCAAGAGGTTTTCCTTGTGCTGTTTCGACAACAACCTGATCCCCTGGCGTAAATTGCTTTAATGGCGTCGCTGAGGTATCCACCTCATTGCTGTAGATCCATTGATGCCCAGCTCGAAGACGGCGATCAGCCTGACCCTTTAGTCGAATAACACTCAAAGTTTTCACCCAGTATATGTTTAAAAAAACGCTATTATAGAGACTCTAGAATCAATTGCCATTTATTAAGGAAAGTTACACAACAGAAATTACTTGCCTTTCAAAAGACAAGTATTCTCTAAATACTATAAAATCGCAGACGTTTCCTAACGCGGAAAAAGCACCAAGTGATCTAAATGAACACTCAATCCAATTTTCTGCCCTAAAGCGTGATTATGATGGGAAGAAGCAAAGCAATAAACCACTTTACCGGAGGACAGTTTTACTCGATATAAAAAATGCGATCCACGAAACCACTTACTCACAATCACACCGACGAATGCACTATCATCATCGTGCAAAATATCATCGGGACGAACCAATAAGTCCACCAGCGCATTATCTGCGAACCCATGATCTAGGTCGCCACGAATATTACCTAGATCAGAATGCACACAGTCTGGCCCGCATACGGTAGCAGATAAAAAATCTCCATGACCAATAAAGCTCGCAACAAATCGTGTTTCTGGACGGTGGTAAATTTGATACGGAGACCCTGTTTGATGGATTACGCCAGCGTCCATTACGGACACTTGATCCGCCATGGCAAACGCTTCCATTTGATCATGCGTAACCAAGAGCGCACTCATTTTTTCATGCTGCAATATGTCACGTATATCCGGTACCAACTCTTCTCTTAATTTTGCATCAAGGCCAGAAAAGGGTTCGTCCATTAGCAACAGCTTTGGTTTGGGGGCAATCGCTCTTGCTAGGGCAACGCGCTGTTGTTGACCACCCGATAGCGAATGAGGATACCGTGATTGAAAGCCCGCTAAACCAACCAATTCTAATAAATAAGCAACACGTTCCTGCGCGCTTTCTTTTGACCAAGATGACAAACCAAAAGCAATATTCTGTGCGATAGTCAGGTGCGGAAACAAGGCAATGTCTTGAAACACCATACCAATGTGACGATCTTCTGGATTAACGCTAAGCGAAGAATTAGAAATAATCTGATCATCGATCATTATTTCGCCCGTCATTAAAGACTCAAAACCAGCAATCGCACGCAGCAAAGTCGATTTTCCACAGCCACTAGGGCCTAGCAAACAACCAATCTGTCCTTCCAATAACTGAAAAGCTGCATTTTTAACCACCACGCCACCATCATAACCAACTGATACATTGGTCAGTGTCATTTCTTTCAACGTTTTATGAAGAGGTAACGAGGCCATATTGAATCCTATTTAGAGTGCTCACTATTTAAAGTACCCGTTATTTAGAGTAATCCGTGCGTGAAGAAATGGAACGACTCAGTAAAATCACTGGCACTAAGCCCACCAGCACTATCATTAACGAGGCAGGAGCCGCATCCACAAGCCTTTCATCAGAAGCCAACTCAAACGCCCTGACTGCCAACGTATTAAAATTAAATGGCCGAAGCACTAAGGTCGCTGGTAACTCTTTCAATACATCGACAAACACAATTAATATTGCCGTCAGAACAGAGCCTTTTAGAAGAGGAATATGAATCCGCGTCAGCACCTTAAAGGACGACATTCCAAGCGATCGACCTGCCATGTCCATACTCGGCTTAATTTTTCCCAAGCCATTTTGTACCGCGCCTAAAGACACAGCCATAAAACGAACCGTATAAGCAAACAAAAGTGCAACCAAGGTACCTGAAAAGATCAAACCGACTTTGTCACCACTGTAGTACTTCACTAAATCAATAATTCTATGGTCAAGCCAAGCTAATGGCACAATAGTACCAATGGCAATAATTGTACCGGGCAAAGCATAGCCTAAACCTGCAATACCAACCGACACACCCACACTACGACTGTTATTCAAACGGATGGCATAACTGAGTACCAACGCCAAACTCACCACAATCATTGATGCAATGGCGGCAAGATAAAAGGAGTTCCAAGCCAGCTGGATAAAGTTTGCCCCCGGCCGGTCTGCTTTAAAAATAGCCCAGTACGCCAATACACTGACAGGGATAATAAAGCCAACAAGAATAGGCACCAGACAAAAAGCGCTAGCTAAAATACCGCGACCACCTTTCAGGGCCATTCGTCGATTGCTCGCCTTTTTCAGCCCAGAAGCATGATAGCGAATACGGTGGCGTGAATATCGTTCTAGTAAGATCAGCGTGGCCACAAACATCAACAATACTCCCGCCAACTGTGATGCCGCGGCTACGTCACCAAAACCGTAAAAGGTACGTAGAATTCCTGTCGTAAAAGTATTTACACTAAAATACTGCACCGTGCCGTAATCCGCTAATGTCTCCATAAGCGCTAAAGTAAGGCCGGTCACAATAGCAGGACGCGCCAGTGGCAGAGCAAGCTTAAAGAAGACAGCACGACCTGAGTAACCCAATGTACGGCTGACTTCTAAGGTGTTTTCAGACTGCTCTAAAAAGGCAGCACGGCTCATTAAATAAACATAGGGATAGAGAACCAAGGTGAGCATCACCGTGGCGCCTCCAAGCGAACGTATTTCAAAGAACCAATATTCGCCGTAACGCCAGCCAGTAATATCTCGAATAAAGGTTTGCACCGGACCCGCAAAATCCAGTACACCAGTGTAAGTATAAGCAATAATGTAAGCTGGCACAGCCATTGGTAAAAGCAGCGCCCAAGATAGAAGTGAACGCCCTGGAAAGTCACACATGCTGGTCAACCAAGCACACGGTACGCCAATGACTAACACGCCCACTCCCACTCCCAGCATAAGTAAAAGTGAATTCGAAATGTACTCAGCCAGCACGGTATCGTAAAGGTGTCGCCACACATCACCATCACCGATCAGGACGTTGACCAATACAACCAATATGGGCAAAGCCAAAATGGCCGCAATAAGCATTGCCGCCATTTTTAACCCGTTAAATTTAGGTTTACTTGCGGCACTAGAATAAGCTGAATCAGCCATTAACTATTAAAAATCCTATCAGAAAGCTCATTTCAAAGAGCCAATTTCAGAAAGCTCACGTTACAGAGCCATGCCAGATAAAGGTTACTTCCAACCGGCGATGTCCATAAGCTCAACCGCTTCACGATTGTTTTCACCCAATTGACTTAACGAAATGGTATCCGCTCGAAAAGTCCCAAATGGCGCCAACATTTCTGGTGCTCCAACGCCTTTTACAACAGGGTATTCATTATTTACATGCGCATACCATTCCTGAGATGCACGATTCGTTAAAAATTCAAGCAGTAAAGTAGCGTTTTCAATATTCGTTGCGGCGGCGGTAATACCAGCACCACTGACATTCACATGAGCACCGCGTTCACCTTCACCCTGATTTGGCCAGAATAATTTTACGCTGTTATACACCGCTCGTTCATCCGCGCTATCACTCTGCCCTAAGCGGCCGTAATAATAAGTGTTTGCCAATGTCAGATCACAAACACCGGCTGAAACGGCTTTCAATAAATCAATATCTCCACCAAAAGGTGGGCGAGCTAAGTTAGATACCAAGCCTTTAATCCAAGTCTGTGTGTTCTCACGACCATCCGCTTCTAACATAGACGCAACTAGAGATTGGTTATAGATATTGGCAGAGGATCGGACACAAATACGCCCTTTCCACTTCGAACTAGCGAGGTCTTCGTAGCTAGACAGGTCTTTCGGAGATACTTTTTTAGGGTTATAAAAAATAACACGAGCACGTTGAGACAAACCAAACCAGTAACCATCACTGTCGCGTAAATGACTTGGAATGTTAGTATTTAAGACATTATTATTAAGAGCCCGCAACACACCAGCGGCCTTTGCACGGTGTAAACGGCCAGCATCAACGGTAATAAACATATCGGCAGGACTGGCATCGCCTTCGGCTTTCAATCGGCTCAATAACGCATCGGCTGAGCCGGTTATCAAGTTTACAACAACATCATTTTCTTTCGAGAAAGTATCCAGTACTGGCGCAATAAGAGACTCCTTTCTAGCAGAGTAAATATTGACCTCTCCTTTCGCCTGCAAACCAGTAGATATAAGTAAAAATGATGCCAGAGTGATTAATCCAGCCCTTTTGAAAAAAAGCTTACGCTCTGTAATATGAGTTGTTTTATGTGATTTCATCGCCGTACTCACCTTCCACAATTTGAAAACATTCTCTACGCATCACAGACACTTCCATGCATCATAGAGAAAAAAAATAGGGACAGAAAAAATGAGACAAGAAATTAGCACAACACAATACTAAACACTAGCGATTATCATTTATTCAAGTGGCCCATAAAGCACTCTAACGTACTAATAATAATCGGGTGAATTAAATCACCTTTCCAATCAAACTAACCGATTCAAAGAGCAATCTAGAAGCATTAATGAAGCAATTGATTAAGCTCATCACCGATCATAAGTGCATCGTCTAGTTCATACACTATGCCTTCCGGTAAGCCCGCCGCTTTAGCCACTGCCATAGGAAAGCCTTCTCTCACTAAGTCGTAGTCACGATCATTACGAATACAGGCATTCAAGTAACAGGCTAAATTTAAAACGCACGCTAATGGTTTTGGTTCATCATTATCAAATGGTCGTTTATGATGCTGTATTGCGTCACCAAGCCCAACAGGAAACTTCCACAGATCCATTAACGCCTTCCCTGCATCCTGAGATGTAAAACCAAGCAAATCTTTTTCTGCCTTCACTCGGCCCGCTTTTCGATTTGCGACCAAAACCTGAATCTCTTTTGCGATCTTTGGTTCGGTAAGATGTAAAAGTAAACGACCTATATTATGCACAATCCCTACCGTGAACGCCTCTTCCGCTTCAACCAATGAAGTCCGCTTTGCTATCCATTGCGCCAACTCAGCAACACGAAAAGAATCGGCCCAAAATTCAGATAGCTTAATACCCTCTACGCTGGTCACAGAGTTAGAAAAACCAGAAGCGATTACCAAGGTTTTCAGTTTATCGATACCCAATAAAACCGTCGCTTCATCGATAGAAGAGATCTTTCTAGACAAACCAAAATACGCGGAATTTACTACCCGCAACACTTTTAGTGAAATCGTCTGATCGTGGGAAACCCTTTCAGCAATATCCGAATACTTTGCATTTGAATCGTTAAGAAGCTGAATCAGTTCGCGGACGACGTCGGGGACATTGGGGAGTTTATCCGTTTGTTTTAGAAGATCTTGGACTTGCATTCCATTCCGCCTTGTAAAGTGTTTAGTGATGTATCTAGTTATGCAGAGTATGACAACAATCGTTTTTTTCAAGAAGAAATACGTAGTGTATTGAAAAAAAGTGGCGTATTTCCATTATAAGTAACGTGGATAATGAGAATGTATCAAGAAAAAGAAGCTAGCCCTGCCGCTCGAGCAATCAGTTTTTGCTTTAACGCGACATCGTGATTGAAACGTTTCATTCCAATATTTCTAAGCTGAACAAACACTGGCTGCTGTGTCGAAAATAAACGCTTGAAAGCCTCCATCCCTACCGACATGGCAATGTTATCTAGCATTCTAGCTCGTTGATAACGCCTTAGGACGTTACTGGCACCCAAACATTCTCCTCGACGATGCGCCTTGCTTAATACTTCCACTAATCCTTTAACATCAGAAAAACCTAGGTTTGCACCCTGCCCTGCTAAAGGATGGATCGTATGGGCGGCATCACCGATCAAAACCATACCTGGCTTCACATACTCTTTGGCATGACGCTGTCGCAACGGGATCGATTGACGGGCTTGCGTAACCCCCAAGACATCAAATCGCTTATCAATAGCGTAGTGCAAACGACGACAAAAGGCGTCAGCCTCTAGCGCCATCAATGATTCGGCTTCTTTGGGCGGTACAGACCAAACGATGGACACAAAATGCCTTTGGTCAACACTGGGCAATGGAAGGAAGGCTAAAATACCTTCTTCGCCAAAACTTTGCCACGCGGTGTTTTGATGTGATTTATCAATTTCTATGGTTGCCACTATGGCACTATGGCCATAATCCCACTCGACCGTATCAAACGCATTCTCTGTACGAAGTTTGGACATGGCGCCATCAGCAGCCACTATTGCCTGAGCTTCTAATACGTGACCCGAAGACAGCTCTGCCCTAACACCAGATTCACTCAGTTCATGAGACTCTAGGGTATCACTCAAATAAAGATCGATGTTTTTAACATCTCGAATTTTCAACATAAGCTGTTGATTCAAAACCGCATTTTCAACCAAACAACCTAGTTCAAGCATCGACGTTGTTTCAGCATTAAAATCAACATGACCGTCACCAAGGCCATCCCAAACAACCATATTGTCATAAGATGCTATACGTTCTAGGGGAATGCCTTGCCATACTCCGGCCGTTTCAAGCAAGGCTTTTGACTGACTGGAAATAGCGCTGACTCTCGAGTCATAAGCGGGGGGCGTAGACAAACGATAGTCACCATCGTGTTTATCCACAAGCGCAATTCGTAAAGAAGATTTAGCCAACAATATCGCCGACAGAGCACCCACCATACCGGCACCCACTATAATCAGATCGTACGACTTAGCCATCTAACCTTACTCCAACGCTTCGCGTTTTTGATTAACGATTCTCAGCCATTAAAGCTTCAATCTCTTTAATTTCTTTTGGTAGGCCATGAGTTAATACATAAGGGCCATCAGCACGAATTTGCACATCGTCTTCAATTCGAATCCCTATACCCCGCCATTTTTCATCAACCGACTGATTATCAGCAGAAATATACAATCCCGGCTCAATGGTCAACACCATGCCTTCCTCAAGTAAACGCGACTCACCCGAAATTTTATAAGCGCCGCAATCATGAACATCAAGCCCTAACCAATGCCCTGTATTGTGCATGTAAAAATCTCGATATGCCTTGCTCTCGATCAGCTGATCAACCCCCCCCATTAATAAACCATGAGTGACCAGACCTTCTGTTAACGTTCGTACCGCTGCATTGTGACAAGCTTCATAAGGGGTTCCCACGGTAAGCTTTTCCATACCGGCATGGTACGCATCTAATACCACTTGATACAACGCCGCTTGGGGTTCACTGAATTTGCCATTCGCGGGGAAAGTACGCGTAATATCGGCGGCGTAACAGCCTAATTCCGCGCCAGCATCAATCAAGATAAGATCGCCATCTTCAATGACTTCATCATTTTTGATGTAATGCAGCACACAAGCATTGCTACCGGAAGCCACTATGTTGTTATACGCAGGTTGTCGCACGCCGGATTTCATAAAGACATAATTAAGCTCAGCTTCGAGCTGATACTCATTCATTCCAGGACGAACTGTACGCATCGCCTGTTTATGAGCCTCAACACTAATTTGCGCGGCCGTTTCCATAATGGCGATTTCTTCAGTGTCTTTTCGCAAACGCATTTCTGAGACCACAGGCGCCAGATCGATAAAATTCGTCGGTGCCACCGCGCCCATTCTAGCGCGAGCCGCAACAGCACTGCGCCAAGGTGCAATTTTTTCTCTTAAGGTAGAATCATCAAATAAGTAAGCAACGTGTGATGCGCCATCCAATGCAGCAAAAGCGACACTGTCTAACTCATCCAATGCCACGGCTTCATTTGCACCAAAGTTCGCTATTGCGCCTTCTATACCGAAACGAAAGCCATCCCATTGCTCCTTCTCAGGGTCTTTCGGCAAAGTAACTAAGGTCATATCGCCATGCCCATGAATCAAGGCATACGCACTTGGCTCTGGAAATCCCGTTAAATAGAAAAAGCTGCTATGAGGACGAAACTCATACTCGCAATCATTACTACGAGTTGACAACTCACCAGTACGTACCACAACCACACTATTTTCAGGTAAGGATTGCATCAAACGTTCACGGCGCGCCTGATAAGTTTGAGTGTCGATTTTCATAAAAGGTCTCGCTTTTAATGTAATGAATTCTTCTTGGTATGATCCACATCGGGATTGATAGCATGATGTTCTGTGTACATCATCATCGCTGACAATCTCACGTATTCAACCAATTCAGTCAAGTCTGCTTCATTGTCATTGCTGTCTTCAAGTGCACGCATTTCAGCTTGCATACCCGATATATTGGCAAAGTCGCGAAGGATTTGTTTGATTTCATCCGATAAGGTGTTTTTTTGTCCAGACAAACCATAGCCTGCTAAAAAACCATGCGCCCATTGCGATAAAGTCACACCTCTTTCGCACAAATCCGCGTCTTCATCTGAAATACTTGGCACAAGCGCAAACTCACCATTTTGAAGCAGAGTCAGCGTCGCGGTATAAAGCTCAACGATAACCACACGGCTAGCGTCTTCTTTCCACCCTTCAATATCACAAAACTCAACCACCATCGTCAACCAATCTTCCAACGGCAAGGTCACACCAGAAGCTAGGTAGCCACATAATTGACCGTGTAATTCTGACGGCGAGGCGGTAATGGATTCTGTAACAAACACATCGGCGATCAAATCGAAGTCCAACGCATCTTTTAACATTTCTGTGGACATATAATGTCTGCCTATTTCTGTTCAATTCATAAAAAATAAGCCGCACCTAATGGCGCGGCCTTTCTGTCCCATTTTTCGACTCTATATCAATAATATGGGGCAGCGATACAAACCTTTCAAGTCCATTAGCCTAGTTGTTTAAGGCCGGATTCTAGAGTTTGCAAAATCAGTGTATTAATCGTCATTGGTCCAACACCGCCTGGAACTGGTGTATAAGCCGTAACGCGGTTAACTAAAGGCGAAAGTTCAATATCACCGACGCCACCAGGGTGATAACCCGCATCAACCACAACCGCGCCATCTTTGATCCATTCAGCTTTGATAAACTCAGGCTTACCCACTGCCCCAACAATCACGTCAGCTTGTTTTACAAACTCAGATAAATTGTGCGTACGAGAATGGCAAATAGTGACAGTAGCGTTGGCGTTCAACATCATCATTGCCATCGGTTTACCCAAAATCGGGCTACGACCAACCACAACAACATGTTTACCTTCTAGATTTACGTCATAGGCTTCAAGCAAACGCATGATACCAGCAGGCGTTGCCGCGCCGTAAGCTGGCTCTTTCATCGCCATACGACCAAAGCCAAGGCAAGTAACACCATCAACGTCTTTATGAGCCGCAATCGCATCAAAACAAAGACGTTCGTCAACTTGTGCTGGCACCGGATGTTGCAACAAAATACCGTGCACATCTGGATTATTATTCAATTCGTTGATTTTGGCTAAAAGCTGCTCTGTCGTCGTGGTTTCTGGCAATTCAATTGCCATAGAGTCCATGCCTACTCGACGACAAGCGTTGCCTTTCATTTTCACATAAGTGGCTGATGCTGGATCAGCACCCACTAAAATGGTCGCTAAAATTGGGGTACGACCGGTACGCTCTTTAAGCTCGGCAACTTGTGCTTGTAAGCGGTTTTCAGTTTCTTTGGCGCAAAGTTTGCCGTCAAGAACCAGTGCTGTCATGAATGAGCTCCAGTAAAAATAGAGTGATGTATGAGGGAGGCGCATTATACCTCAACTTTTGATCCGATATGCAGTGCCAAATCCAATTTGTTCGGCAAAAAAACCAATCTTTGTGTTTGGTTTAAGCAGGCTCTAAATAGTCCACTAACAACTGCAGATTACGTTGACCTCGAAACTCATTGATATCCAATTTATAAACCAGACGCGCCTGTGACGACTTATCATTGGGCCATTTTTCCAGATCCACAAAAAAACTAATCGCGTCTAATAAAAGACCACTACTTGGTTCACGCACCATCAATTTAAGATGCTTTTCGCCAACAATCCGCTGCTGCAAGATATCAAATACACCATCAAAGCAAGGCTCTGGAAACATCTGCCCCCAAGGCCCAGACAATCTAACTTGCTCAGCAAAACTCAAACTAAAGTCTTCTGACGCCAACGGCCCATCCGTCATAAGCGTCGCCTCTAGTTGCTCAGGCGTTACCCACTCAGTAATGATCGCATCAAACGCCAAACGAAATGCTTCATAATGAGATTCTTTAATCGACATACCTGCCGCCATTGCATGACCGCCAAACTTGCTCAGCAGTTGCGGATAACGCTTGGCCAATAAATCTAAAGCATCCCGAATATGAACGCCGGGAATAGAACGAGCTGAACCTTTTAGTTCATCTTCACCGACTCGGGCAAACGCAATCACAGGGCGATGGCATTTGTCTTTCATCCGAGAAGCTAGAATCCCAATGACGCCTTGATGCCAATCCGCATCGTAAAAGCACATACCATTAGGCATGTCTTGTTCGTCATCTAATAAAGAAACCAACACTAATTCGGCTTGTTCTTTCATATCCGACTCGATCACTTTACGCTCACGGTTAAACTGATCGAGCTGCTGAGCGTATTGGCGCGCTTGATGTGGATGCACCGCCAACAAACATTCAATGCCAACCGACATGTCATCAAGACGACCCGCCGCGTTTAGCCTTGGCCCAACAACAAAACCCAAATCAGATGCTTTTAATTGGGTATGATCTCGATGCCCCACCTCTAATAAAGCTAAGATACCAGGTCGCGCCAAGCCCGCTTGTATACGCTTAATACCTTGCTGTACCAAAATTCGGTTATTGGCATCCAAAGGCACCACATCAGCGACTGTTCCCAAAGCGACCAAATCCAAATAGTCAGCCATTTTCGGCTCAGGAATATGCTGCTCAATGAACCAATTCCGATGCTTTAATTCTGCGCGAAGTGCTGACATCACATAAAATATAACGCCAACACCCGCTAAGTTTTTACTTGGAAAACCGCATTTTGGATGATTCGGATTCACGATGGCATCGGCCACTGGCAAGCTATCACCGGGTAAATGATGATCGGTTACTACCACTTTCATGCCATAAGACTTTGCTGCTAACACACCATCGATACTGGCAATGCCATTATCGACCGTCACCAATACCGCCGGCTCCCTTTCTTTCGCCACCTCGACAATTTCTGGCGTCAGTCCATAACCAAATTCAAAACGATTTGGCACCAAATAGTCTGGCGAAATCGCCCCCATCGCCTCTAGAGCAAGAATGCCAAGACTGGTACTCGTCGCGCCATCAGCATCAAAATCCCCAACAATCAGAATCTTCTGCCCTGCCTCAATCGCATCAGCCAAAATACTGGCAGCTGCTTTTAAATCAAATAACGAATCCGGCCTTAATAAATGCGGCAGTCGGTAGTCGAGTTGAGCCACGGTCATCACATCACGTGCCATAAAGACTCGCTGCAAGGTCGCGGACATACTATTAGGAAAGTCATTTTGTTCAGCCGGAACCGGACGACGTTCAATACGCATAAAAATCTCAACAACCAAAATAATGATAAATAGGAAAAGAGTATCATGAAAACGACGATTCTCGTGCGAGTACAAGCCAAAGAGGCAATAACGAAGCAGTAATCAAGACTGTGCAACAGGGTCGCCACCTGCACTAGGAGCTGTGACTATTTTCAGGTTTGTAGGTGTGGAAGGTGCTATCGGAAGCAGACTGATCAATTTCTTTAGGCTTGAAACTATTACAAGCTTATGAGGCCAATGCCGAACATTACTGTAGAAGAAGTAGACTGTTTTATTGGTGCTGCACTAAAAATCATTCGATATAGCAACTCAACGTCTTCGCGTCTGATTTCGGCCTGCGCGTTTCGCACTATACAAACGATTATCGGCGAGGGTGATTGTTTCTCTTAAAGACGTAAATTCATTCATAGTGGCCACACCAAAACTCAGCGTCATACGAAATTTTTGATCCAAATATACGAACTCATGTTCTTCTACTTTCTGCCGTATGGATTCAGCCAAGTTAAAAGCATCAAGCTCTGTGCAATCGCATACAGCAACCAAAAACTCCTCCCCTCCCCAACGAGAAACCAGGCCGCCCTTTGGAAGCGGCTTCTGAATAATCCTGCCCAACTCAGCTAAGGCGTAATCACCGACATCATGTCCGTACTCATCATTTATACGCTTAAAAAAGTCCACATCCGCCAATAATAGGTGATAGCTGGTATAAGTCGTACCTTCTAAACGTTGCATCATCCCCCTACGATTCAGTAGTTCGGTTAATTCATCCGTATTAGCAACTAATTTAAGTTTTGCAGTCGTCTCTTTTAACTCTTGATTCGAACGAGACATCGAATATTCATAAATGGCAGAAAGAAAAATAACAACAAAAAATGAAAATAGGATTCTAGACTTTAACGCAGGGTGGTAACCAGACTCGACAAAATGACTGTCCATGAAAAACATAACAATCACTAGCACTAAGGTAAAAAGCCCAAGCTCTATGAGACCTCGCTTCAGACCATGTAAGAATAAAGCCACAGCAGGAAGACAATAAATCCAAACATGCCCAGTACCATGTACGCCACCCGTATAAATGAGATAAACCATCAAGATATACAAAGGGTAAATAACAAAATTACCGGACATGGAATGATTGTGAGTGTAACGCAAATAGACATGATTCATCGAATACAAGAAAGCGATAAAAATCAGCACTACACCGAGGATAACCTTCCCCTCATACAATGAAGAAAGGCCTAAAGGAAGCGTAAAAAGAACACCGACAGTTGCAAAAAGATTAATAATAAAAACTCGACGAGCATCCTCAGAGAACGCACCTTCGTTTTCACCAACATAGAAAAATGTAAGCCAAGTAGATTTCGTCTTATCTTTTATTTTATTTTTTTTAATACGCTCTACGTTTTTTGCCATCAATGCTCTCCGACCCAGCAAAGCTGGATCGTTACTTTACGAATAGGATAATCCTACAGCAAAGTCTAAAAGAGCTCCTTCTCTAATGCCATTCCGTTACAAATAACAACATTTCATGCATTTAACTCTAAATTGGATATAGACGCGACAATAATACAGGGACAACTGTTTCTACTTTTAAAATACGATCACCTAAATGAACAGACTCCATACCAGCCTCGTGCCACTTATCCACTTCAAATTCATTCCACCCTCCTTCCGGCCCAAGCGCGAGAACACACGGTTTTTGTATATCGATCGGACAGCGTTTAGCTAAGTAAGGGTGAGCTAACAAGCCCACTCTGTCCATCAACAACGCCGGCAACTGATCTTCAACAAAGGGGCGAAATCTTGGAATCAAAGACCATGTCGGCATGATGGTGTCTTTTGCCTGCTCAAGCCCTTCAAGCAAACACTGTTGAATGGGCTCAGTTTGCAGCACAGGACTCTGCCAATAACTTTTTTCTACTTTGGCAGAGTGAATCAAGTACAACTCCTTCACACCCATCGCACTAATATTCTGCAGAGTTCGCTTAAGCATGTTGGGTCTAGGCAAAGCCATTACCAAAATCATGGGTAGCGGTTGAGGCGCAGGAATAGACAGATATACAGAATGGATATACCCCAGCCGATCGTCTTTCGGTGGCTCATACACTCCCTCGCCTATCTTTCCATTTAATATCCCCACTCGCAGTACATCGCCCTGTTCTGCTTTGATCACTTTCGAAATATGAGTTTGCTGTCGAGTATTTAGAGCATACTGGCCAGAATCTAATGTGTTTTTTGGGTCTAATAAAATGAGATTCATATGAGGGGCATGTTAAAGAGGAAAGAAACGGCCAATCATTGATTGGCCGTTGTTACTGTTGCTAGATAATTCCTAGCCAGATCGTAAGTTATATTTTTTGCGTTACAAAAGCTTGAACGTCGCTCAGATTATTATCAAGCACAGTGTAGGATTCCTCTCGTTCGAAAAGATCTGCCATGTGTTCAGGCAACACCGGCGTTTCACAGCCTGCTTTTTCAACGGCTTCAGGAAATTTAACCGGATGCGCAGTGGCCAATGTAATCATTGGAACTGATTTGTCTTTCCAACAATGACGAGCGGCCTCAAGACCAATCGCCGTGTGAGGGTCAAGCAAGTACTGAGTCTTATCAAAAACATCCGCAATCACGTCACACGTTTTTTCATCGTCCACTTTATAGCTATCAAAGTTCTCTTTCACGAACGACCATGCTTGATCATCAAGAGAAACATCGCCTTTATTAAAGCGTGCCATCAAATCATCAATTTTGGCGCCATCACGGCCATGAGCATCGAACAATAGGCGTTCAAAGTTGCTCGATACCATAATGTCCATGCTTGGCGATAAAGTGACATTCAACGACTGACGACTCATGTCGTTCTGGGTAATCACACGATGCAAAATATCGTTCTTGTTTGTTGCTACCACGAGTTGATCAATTGGTAAGCCCATTTTTTTCGCCAAATATCCGGCAAAAATATCACCGAAATTACCCGTTGGAACCGAGAAAGACACTTTACGATGAGGCGCGCCAACAGACAAAGCAGACGAAAAATAATAAACGATCTGAGCCATAATGCGCGCCCAATTAATCGAGTTAACCGCACCCAACTTGGCGCCTTTCAAGAAAGACTGATCGGCAAAGCTGGATTTCACCATACCTTGGCAATCATCAAAGTTACCTTTGACGGCAATATTAAACACATTATCATCGATCACTGTGGTCATTTGACGACGCTGTACTTCTGATACACGTTGATATGGGTGCAAAATAAAAATACTAAGGTGTTCAGAATGGCGACAACCTTCAATAGCAGCTGATCCGGTGTCTCCTGACGTTGCACCAAGAATCACAAGTTTTTCTTTGCGTTCAGACAGAACATAGTCCATCAAACGGCCCAGTAGCTGCAATGCAAAATCTTTAAAAGCAAGCGTTGGACCACGGAACAACTCAAGTATCCATTCGTTATTACCAACTTGAACCATAGGTGCAATCGATGAATGGTTGAAGCTAGCGTAAGCGTCATCGATCATTTTCTTAAACGCATCAGCAGGAATATCGCCTTCAACAAAGGGCCACATAATCTTAAAAGCGAGTGCTTGATAACTAAGGCTCGCCCATGATGCTATTTCTTCTTTACTGTAATGCGGCAAGGTTTCCGGCACATACAAGCCACCATCATTCGCCAAACCAGCCAACAACACATCGCCAAAAGAAAGCGCAGGGGCTTTACCACGAGTAGAAATGTACTTCATATTTTGCTCTCTCTTACGCCAAGTTTTCGACGCGGATTCGTTGCACCGTTCCCGCAACGTCCGGCAAAGCTTCAATCGCTGCAATTGCCGCGTTCATGTTGCGTTCTTTTACATCATGAGTCATCACAACCAAGGGCACCAACTCACTACCCTCACGCTCTCGCTGAATAAGAGACTCAATACTAATATCATTCATTGACAGAATTTGCGTAATATTAGCCAACACGCCAGCGCGGTCTTTGATTGTCATATTAAGGAAGAAACCACACTCAATTTCTTCTACTGGCAAAATCTGCACGTTGGATAAAGCGTCTGCTTGGAAAGCCAAGTGAGGAACACGATTGGTTGGATCCGCAGTTAGTGTACGAGCAACATCAATCACATCTGCGACAACAGATGACCCAGTTGGTAATGCCCCAGCGCCAGCGCCATACGTTAACGTCGGGCCAACCACATCACCTTGAACCATAATCGCATTCATGACGCCATTTACATTGGCTAGAAGCTGCTTGCGGGAAATTAAGGTCGGATGAACTCGCAACTCAATACCCATTTTTGAACGGCGCGCGATGCCCAAATGCTTAATGGCATAACCAAGTTCACTCGCAAACGCGACATCTTCCGATGTAATACGGCTGATGCCTTCTGTATACGTTTTTTCAAACTGCAATGGAATACCAAAAGCAATGGACGCTAAAATAGTCAACTTATGCGCGGCATCAATGCCTTCAATATCAAACGTCGGATCTGCTTCAGCGTAGCCAAGCGCTTGCGCTTCTGCTAGCACATCATCAAAATTACGATTTTTTTCACTCATCTCAGACAGAATGAAATTACCAGTACCATTGATAATACCCGCTAACCAATCAATTCTATTGGCAGACAGACCTTCTCGTATCAACTTAATAATTGGTATTCCACCCGCTACAGCAGCCTCAAAGGCAACAATAACGCCCTTCTCTTGGGCTCTTGCGAAAATTTCATTGCCGTGTTCAGCAATTAAAGCCTTATTGGCCGTTACAACATGCTTGCCATTTTCAATCGCGGTAAGCACAAGCTCTTTCGCAACCGTTGTTCCGCCGATGAGTTCAAGGACAATATCTATCTCTGGATTATTAACCACATCAAAAATGTCGCGGGTAACGTCTACCCCGGAGGTGTCGCACGTGTCATTGTCACGACGAGCACCGATCTGTTCGATAACAATACTGCGACCAACACGGCGTGTGATCTCTTCTGCATTATTACGAAGAATGCTAAAACTGCCGGACCCCACAGTCCCCAGCCCACAAATTCCGACTTTTACCGGTTTCAAAACAATACCCCACAGAGATAATTTAATTTTTATAGATCACTTAGTTAACTGAAAAACTGATTTATTATAACGCCAGTATCATTTAAACCCAACGTAGAAAAGACTGAAGAAGCCTCATGTTTAATGGAATATTTTGCGATAAGACTATAACCCAACTTCTTTTGCCAGTTTATCTACAGGCAAATAACCCGGTAACAGCGTACCGTTGGGTAAAACAATAGACGGCGTACCTCGCACCCCCACCATCCGACCTAAATTATATTGATCAGCGATAGGATTTGCACATTTATTTTCTGGTATCTCTTCCCCTAACTTCACTTTTGTTAGCCAAGATTTAGGATCATCAGAACACCAGATGCTCACCATTTTATTATAAGCACCTGAGCCAACACCCGCTCTAGGAAAGGCCACGTAGCGCACGGTGATGCCTATTTCATTCAATGCAGGAACATCATTATGCAGCATTCGACAGTAGCCACAATCCACATCCGTAAAAACGGTAATATGGGCCTTCTCATCTTTCGCTTTATAAATAATCATTTGGGATTCTGGTAAAGCTTCAACCTTAGCAAGCTTCGCTTTCTCGGTTTCATTTTCTAATCGCTCACCATTAATTTTATACAAATCTCCTGCGACAAAGTAACGGCCATCCGAGGTAACGTGTAGCGTCGGACCATCACTCATTTCAACAACATACAATCCTGATGCTTGGTGAAAGTTAACACTTCCGACATCATATTGCGGAAGGGCTTTTTTTAAAGATGAGAGGATCTGAGCCTCATCAGCCCAAATGACATTAGAAAAAAAAACTGGTAAAACACATAAAAACAAAAAACGGGAAAGAATCGACACTGGACACCTCAAGTAAATAGGGAATTATTTACTATTAGGCCATACATAAAGGGGTTAGTTCCATAAAAAAAGGCGACTCACGTCGCCTTTTTTTAGAACAGAAAAATTAACGTTTTGCCAATTTCTCTTTGATACGTGCAGATTTACCAGAACGCTCGCGTAGGTAGTAGATCTTAGCTTGACGCACGTCACCGCGGCGTTTAACTTCGATGCTTTCAACCAAAGGGCTGTACGTTTGGAAAGCACGCTCAACACCAATACCGCTAGAAATTTTACGAACGGTAAATGCTGAGTTAAGACCACGGTTACGCTTAGCAATTACAATGCCTTCATAGGCCTGTAGACGCTCGCGTGAACCTTCTTTAACTTTAACCTGAACAACAATAGTATCACCAGTCCCGAAGGCTGGAATTTCTTTTGTCATTTGTTCAGCTTCTATCTGCTGAATCAGTTTAGTTTTATTACTCATGGATGTGACTCCTAATGATATGGTTTCTTATCAGCATGAAGGCTCTTCTTTCTGATAAGCTCGCAATTCCTACTCTGCCGAGGTTGAATCTTCAGTTTCGCGAATAAACTCTTCTAACAACAACTGCTGTTCCTTGTCCAACTCAAGGTATTGCAGAAGGTCTGGCCGGCGCTCAAAAGTTCTTCCGAGCTTTTGTTTTAATCGCCAGCGCCTAATCTCCTCGTGGTTGCCACTAAGCAGCACAGATGGCACAGGTTCACCATTCAGTACTTCAGGGCGAGTGTAATGCGGGCAATCCAACAAACCGTCAGCAAATGAATCCTCATCCGCAGACGCCTGCTTTCCTAACACTCCTGGAACCATACGGAATACAGTATCCATGAGCACCATAGCCGGCAACTCGCCACCACTTAGGACAAAGTCGCCAATGGACCATTCTTCATCAATCTCAGATTGAATTAAACGCTCATCAACGCCTTCATAGCGACCTGCTACCAGAATAAATTCTGCTTGTTTAGCAAGCTGCTGCACGCCTTCTTGCGTTAGCGTACGCCCTTGAGGGGATAGATAAATAACTTTTGCATTGGGCACCGATACTTTGGCACTCGCAATGGCGTCTTTGAGAGGCTGCACTTTCATGAGCATCCCTGGACCACCACCATAAGGACGATCATCTACTGTCTTATGCTTGTCATGAGTAAAATCTCGGGGATTATAAAAATCCACCTCAACCAACCCAGACTTAATGGCTCTGCCTGTTACTCCATATTGGGTAATGGCCTGAAACATTTCCGGAAAGAGCGATATAACGCTAACCTTCACGTTGTGACCTCAGCTTATCTGTTTAAAATTCTGGATCCCAGTCAACTACCATTTCCTGCTGTTCTAAATCGATGTTTAAAACATGAGTTCCTGGAGAATAAGGAATCAATCGCTCTTCACGATCAAAGCTACCTTCACACGCGCGGACAACAATCACATCATTCGCACCAGTTTCCATAATTTGAGAAACCTTCCCTAAGAGGATACCCTCTTTGGTAATAACCCTCAGACCTTCCAGTTGGCTCCAGTAATAATCACCTTCTTCCAATTCTGGCAGTTCTGCCGCATCAATATAAACATCCATACCACAAATTTCTTTTACAAGATCTCTGTCGCTATAGCCTATTACCGATGCCACCAAACCACGCCCTTGCAAACGCCCTTGGCTTAATTCTATGGTTTTCCACCCACTAGGAGTTTTCAACCACCAATGCTTGTAATCGAAGATTCCTTGCATTGGGTCAGTGTGTGAATATAACTTCACCCACCCCTTAACACCATAAACTGATGTAATGCGTCCAACGACAAGCGCTTGCTCAGGAGCGGCCGCTTGTTTTAATGCAGACATAGCACTACCTCAATATTAAGCGTTTTTGCCAGCATCTTTTACAAGCTGCGCAGCACGGTCAGAAAGTTGAGCGCCTTGGCTAACCCAATGATTTACGCGATCTAAATCGATGCGTAGACGTTCTTCTTGACCACGAGCAACAGGGTTAAAGAAACCCAAACGCTCGATATAACGACCATCACGTGCACGACGGCTATCAGCCACGTTCAAATGATAGAATGGGCGCTTTTTAGAGCCACCACGAGAAAGACGAATAGTTACCATATTATTGGTTCCTTATTGCTTAACGAAACGCCTCTTGCCGAGTCGATTTTTGACTCATACTACAAGAAGGCGGCATATTCTAGTCGATAAACTAGAAAAACGAAAGGGCGAATCACTCACCCAGACATTAAAAACGGCAGTTTTTTAACTACCGTTAATAAAAACAAGAAGATATGTTTAAAACTTAGGGAAATTCCCTCCACCCGGCATACCACCACCAGGCATCATTCCACCCAAACCACGCATCATTTTTTGCATACCACCTTTCGCGGTCATCTTCTTCATCATTTTTTGCATTTGCTTATGTTGCTTAAGCAAACGATTCAAATCCTGTATTTGCAATCCTGCACCCGTTGAAATACGTTTTTTTCGCGAGCCATTAATAACATCAGGGTTGCGGCGCTCAGCTGACGTCATTGAATTAATTAAGGCTTCCATTTGAACGAACATTTTGTCATTCACTTTATCCTTAACATTACCCAATTGACCCATGCCTGGCATTTTATCTAACATTGAGCTCATACCGCCCATGTTTTTCATTTGCTGAAGCTGCTCTTTAAAGTCTTCTAAGTCAAAGCCTTTGCCTTTTTTCAGCTTCCCGGCTAATTTTTCAGCTTTTTCTTTATCTATTTTTTGTTCTGCCTCCTCTATTAAAGAAAGCATGTCACCCATACCCAAGATACGAGACGCTAAACGATCAGGGTGGAAAGGCTCTAGTGCATCGGTTTTTTCACCTACACCCAAGAACTTAATAGGCTTACCGGTAATATGACGAACAGACAACGCGGCACCGCCACGAGCATCGCCGTCAGTTTTCGTTAAGATAACGCCCGTTAAAGGTAAAATATCGCCAAATGCTTTTGCCGTATTTGCCGCATCCTGACCGGTCATTGCATCGACAACAAATAAGGTCTCGATCGGATTAGCCGCTGCGTGTAGCGCCTTAATCTCCGCCATCATATCGTCATCAATTGCCAAACGACCCGCGGTATCGACTATCAAAACATCTTTATGGGCTTTTTTGGCGTAATCAATTGCGCTATTAACAATGTCAATTGGCTTCTGTGACAAATCGCTTGGGATAAAGTCGACACCCACTTCACCAGCAAGTGTTTCAAGCTGTTTAATAGCGGCAGGACGATAAACGTCCGCACTGACAACAGAGACAGATTTTTTCTCGCGCTCTTTTAAGTACTTAGCAAGCTTAGCCGCCGAGGTAGTTTTACCCGCCCCTTGTAAACCTGCCAATAAAATAACAGCTGGGCCAGCAACACGAAGATTCAGCCCATCGTTAGCCTGACCCATTACATTTTCAAGTTCCTGCTTAACAATTTTCAGGAAAACCTGTCCAGGGCTCAAACTTTTTGAGACTTCAGTCCCTATTGCACGCTCTCTGACGGCTTCAATAAAATCTTTGACAACAGGCAGTGCAACATCAGCCTCAAGAAGTGCCATACGCACTTCACGCAACACTTCTTTTATGTTGTCGTCAGTTAATTTAGCTCGACCTCGTATACGATCAAGCGAGGAAGTTAAACGATTCGATAAATTGTCGAACATATTGCCCTCAAATTTTGGCTCTAAATGGAAAAAACCTACGGTTTCAGTTTATCCAAGGTGAAATTATCTCTATTATAACGGATAAATGTTTGTCACCCTATACCTTTACTCTTCGGAACCTTTAGTTTCATGACTCAATTATCGCTTTGGCTTGCTTGTATTGCTTGTTTGATCGCTGGCACAGCGTATTATTTTCGTCCGACAAATCGCTCCACCCAGTATGTTGGGGCGATTGCAATCGCCGTACATACCTTTTCACTAACTCAATTATTACTTAACTATGACGGTTTTAATTTTTTGACCATCGGGCTTCTGATCGCCATTATCGGCAACAGTTTACTTTGGTTAAGTAATCGCGATAAAGACTTATCCCTGTTACTAGGCACTGCTTTACTGCTGAGTGCCATCGTCATTGCGCTAAACGCCATTAAACCATGGGATTTAACGCAGCTACACAGTAGTTCATGGGGCACTAGCGCCCACATACTTATAGCATCCGCAGCTTATAGTTTATTTACCACCGCTTGCGGGGTAGGAATACTCCTTTCTATTCAAGAGTACCAACTTAAGCACCATAAGCTTAAACAACTACTCAGAGTCCCTCCATTACAAGTATTGGAGCAGCTGATGTTTGAATTCATCTGGGCTGCCTTCATCTTGCTAACCATCACAATAGCGACTGGGTTTTATTTTATTGAAGACATGTTTGCCCAACACCTCGTCCATAAAACATTCTTCACAATAGCTTCTTGGTTTGTTTTTGCAGGGTTACTGCTAGGCAGACATATTGTAGGCTGGCGTGGACAATTGGCGGTAAAGCTTACCTTGAGCGGCTTTTTCTTGCTAATGCTAGGCTATTTTGGCAGTCAAATTGTGCTACAAATTTTATCCAACTAGTCGACAATGAGATAAAGTATGTTTGACAGTAAGACCTTAAGAACTAATAATCCTTTTATCTACATAATTGAGGCGATCCCTTTTTGAACGAAGTACCCTTAGGTGTTCTTAGTGGAATACTTTTTTGTCTTATTTTACTTTCTGCTTTCTTTTCGAGTTCCGAAACAGGGATGCTGTCGATTAACAAATATCGACTAAAGCACCTTGTTAAAACTAAGAACCGATCCGCGATCAAGGTAAACTCCCTTCTAGAACGACCAGATAGACTTATTGGCGTCATATTAATAGGAAATAACTTTGTTAATATCCTTGCTTCAGCAATAGCAACCATCATTGCCGTTCGTCTATGGGGCGATGCCGGTGTAGCAATAGCAACCGCCGCACTCACTATGGTGGTGCTAATTTTTGCAGAGGTAACACCAAAGACGCTGGCAGCAATACACCCAGAAAAAATTGCCTTTCCGGCCTCTTGGATTCTTGCCATTTTATTAAAGGTATTGTATCCACTGGTCTGGTTGGTAAATGGCTTGTCTAATGGACTATTACGCTTAATCGGCGTTCATGCTTCTCAAAACAATCACAACACACTCGACTCTGAAGAGCTGAGGACCGTTGTTAATGAAGCAAGTGGCCTCATACCAGCTGCGCACCAAGACATGCTGCTTTCCATTCTCGACCTAGAAAAAGTGTCTGTCGAAGACATCATGGTGCCTCGAAATGAAGTGATCGGTATTGATATCGAAGACTCCATCGAAGAGATCATTGAGCAAATCTGCCAAAGCAGACACACTCGAATGCCCGTTTATAATGGCGAAATTAATAAAGTCATTGGCATACTTCATGCTAGACACGCGGCCGTTTTCCTTCGTGATCCAACGCCTTCTAAAGCAGCACTTCTAAAAGCGACCGTTGAACCGTATTTCATCCCTGAAAGTACATCATTAAACACCGTATTACTCAATTTCCAAAAAGATCACCAACAAATGGGTATCGTAGTAGATGAATATGGTGACGTTCAAGGCATCGCAGCACTAGAAGATGTACTCGAAGAGATCGTAGGCGAATTCACTCCGCCAACACTGGATGAAGAAGAGGAAATTCAAACTCTAGAAGACGGCGCTTTTAGGATAGAAGGTTCGACACACATTCGGGAAATCAACAAAACACTCGATTGGCACTTACCGACTGACGGCCCAAAAACACTTAACGGCCTCATTATTGAAACGCTAGAATTCATTCCTGAACACCCTATTAGTTTATGGGTGGGTCACTACATGATTGAAATTCAGGAAATAGAAGATAAAGTCGTCAAATACGCCAAGCTTCGTCTGAAGCGCTAAAGGAAATTCATGAGATACTGCCCACAATGCGGTCATGCCGTAGAGATGAAAATTCCTATTGGGGATAATCGTGTTAGAGCGGTATGCCCAAGTTGTGAGTACATAGATTATGACAACCCTAGAATCATCACAGGGACAATTCCTTTGTATAAAGGGCGACTTTTGTTGTGTCGACGTAATATCGAACCACGCTTAGGTTTCTGGACATTGCCTGCAGGTTTTATGGAAAACCAAGAAACCACCAGTGAAGGCGCATTAAGAGAAACACTGGAGGAAAGCGGATCAATCGCAGTCTGTAAGCAAGCCTTCAGCATGATCAGCATCCCTCATATTAATCAAGTTCACCTATTTTATCTTGCTGAACTAGAACGAGACGACTTCCACGCCACAGACGAAAGTTCTGAAGTGGCGCTTTTTGATCTAGATAATATTCCTTGGGATGAGCTCGCTTTCAGCAGTGTCAGTAGAACAATAAAGCTATTCATTGAAGACCATAAGAATGAACACTACGGGTTTCATGAGGAAACCATTTTCATGAATTCATAATAAAAATAGATCGTCATCCCCTACTCCCATTCCAGCAACACCACCGTAAGCCTACGCGGTAGGATCAAAAATATCACCCTGCCACCGACCAGACTCACACTCTTGCTGAGTTACTTGATGAATCAGCGGAACAACCGCTCTTAACATCGCTGTTTCAGGACGGTTAGCGGAAGTTGATATGTATACATCTCGCCATAACGTCGGTTCCACGATCTCCAGAGCATGGATCTGATCCGTCTTTTGTAAATGATAAAAAGCTGAAGTGGGAGACAATAAAATACCATAACCATCCATTACATAACGCAGCGTCGTCATCAATTGCCCGAAAGCAGGTTTGTGAGGCACCCTGATCCCTGTCTTTTCTTCATACTGACGCAAGATATAACCTAATGAATCCCGCTCCCCTGTCACAATTACTTCGTGGTTCGCCAACTCGGCAAAAGTAATCGTTGACTTCGCTCTTAGCGCTTTATGTGATGGCACTTTCGGATCACAGCCCATGGAAATAAACAGTTTTTCTCGAAACAGTTTTTCTTGACGTATTTGGCTTAAGTCACTGCCATCCGGTGACGATATAGCCACATCTATTTCTCCTGCCAATAGCTGATTAGACAAGCTATAAGACAATCCTGTATAGAGTTCTAACTTAATCTGAGGATAGTTCTGCTCAACCAAAGCCAATAAGGGAACAGAAATAATATTCCCTATCGGTTGAGTCATGCCTATAGACAACTGACCGGCAGGCTCTCTTTCGAATTGATGGACATCGAACTTTGCCTGTTCGACTTGGCGAATAATAGACTCCGCATGCGCTTTAAAAATCAATCCGCTTTCTGTCAACACCACACCACGAAAGCTGCGATCAAACAATTTCGCGCCAAGCTCATGCTCTAAATTTTCAATCTGCAGCGTAATACTTGGTTGAGCCACATCTAACGCCCGTGCCGCGGCCGCGATACTATTAATCTCCGCGGTTTTAAGAAAAAACCGTAACTGCTTAGTATTCATAATCAAATAGCTACATAAAAAATATAGAGCTTCACCATAATCATTTTAGTTTTTTATAGCCAGTCATTTATTTAACATGTTAATAAACATTCTAATACATCAAGTCGCACGGTATAGACCATCAAGTATTTCTATCTAAATACGCACCAATTCGCTCCAAAGCTAGGTCCTCCATAAAAAACTATAAGCACCACCATATTTTTTAGTGTTTTGCTCCCTCCACGCTTTTTTTAACATGTTGATAAACATAGACAATACATAGATAAAAAAGGAAAAAAAATGAAAATATGTATCGTAGGCGTTGGCGCTATCGGCGGATTTATTGGTGCACGCCTTGCAACAAACAGTCACTTTACTGTTAATGCATTAGCTCGCGGGGAAAGCCTACGCGCGCTTAACGAACATGGATGGCGATTAGAGCAAGACGGAGAAATCATTCAACGACCTTGTGTTGCTGCAGAATCTGCTGTCGATTTAGGCCTTCAAGACATTGTCTTCATCGCTTTAAAAACGCCGGCTCTAGTGCAAGTTTTACCAACTTTAGCCCCTCTTATTGGTGAAAACACACTGATTGTTTCAGCTATGAATGGCATTCCTTGGTGGTTTTTCCGAGATATTGAAGAGCAATCTAACCTCCCCTTCCAATCAGTAAACCCCAAAGGCGCTCATCATCTAGCCGTTCCCTACAAAAATATTATTGGCTTAGTTGTCCATGCCGCCGCCACCCGTACCAAACCTGGTTTTATTCAACATAAAGCAGGGAATCGTCTGCTGATTGGGGAGCCAGAAGGAGGCACATCCGTTAGAGCTCAAATGCTCGCAGACATGCTTACTGAAGTCGGTTTTGACTGTAACCATTCAGAGAATATTCGCTCTGAAATTTGGTTTAAATTGTGGGGTAACATGACAACAAATCCAATCAGTGCAATAACAGGCGCCACAGCGGATAAAATTCTTCAAGACCCTCTCGTTCGAAAGTATTGCTCTGCCGTTATGAATGAAGCCGCTATCCTAGGCGAGCAGATTGGCTGTCAGATCAATGAAGACCCAGAAAGCCGACACGAAGGTACAGAAAAGCTAGGAGCGTTTAAAACCTCCATGTTACAGGATGTTGAAAACGGTCGTGCCATAGAACTAGACTCTATTCTAGGCATCGTTTATGAACTCGCACAAAGACTTGAAATAAGCACACCTAACATCGAGTCTTTATTTGGCTTAACCAGGTTATTTGCAAAAACAAAAGGTTTATACGATCAGTAATAAATCAAAACGTCTTAAAAAAAACGCCCGATGAATACCATCGGGCGTTTTAGTCTGTCAACAAGCGCCCTAAATCAGAGCAACATAACGTTATTTTTCGCTATTAATCTCATTCACGTATTTACGGAATGCCGCCAAACCGGCTTTTGCATCCACATCGCGATTTTTGACAGAATCAATCCAAAGCTGATCAATGCCTTTTGTTAACTTATTAAGATCTTTTACTCGTTGATCATCCTCAGTTAGGAACACCACATTGACGCCATTAGATTTGGCCTCCAATATACCATTTTCGTCCGCTTTACCCCAAGCCGCGCCAGCCAGTCTTGATAGTTTCTCGCCGGAGACTCTCATGATAGCGTCTTGGTCTTTTTTACTCAGATCTTCAAATGCGTCAATGTTCATAACCACGCTAAACGCCGTTGTGTATAACCCCCTAGGAAACAACGTTAAATCAGAGCTTATTTCACTCAAACGGAAGAATTTTTGTTCCTGTACTGGTAAGAAAGTACCGTCAACAACGCCCTGTTGCATCATTTCATAAGACTTAGGAGCGGGTGCAGAAACAGGCGTTACTTCTAAACGTTCGGCAATATCATTGATCAAACCACCGCCAACACGCATTTTTTTGCCTTTTAAATCATCCAGAGAATTAACGGGGAATTTGGTATGAAGTTGCCCCGGGCCATGAACGAACAAAGCCAATAACTGCAAACCATTGTACTCATCAGCGGATTCAAAATAATTTTTGTATGTTCTCCATAATGCCACTGAACCGGTTTCGGCGTCTGTAATTTCACCAGGAATTTCAGCCACACTGGTGAGAGAGAAGCGACCAGGAAGGTAAGCATTCACACTAAAGCCGACGTCATACACGCCATCTTCTACTGCATCAAAAATCGTCTTCGGGTGTCCTGTGTAGTTCTCAACAATAATCTCAACTCGACCCTCGGTTGCTTCTTCTACCCATTTTGCCCATATCGGCCAAACCGTCTCATTTTGTGGGTTAGTCGGTGGTAACCAAGTCGCCACACGTAACGTCGTTTCAGCGGCCGTGGCGGAAAGAGAAAGCACAGCGCCTGCGGTAACACAAAGTAGGCTCTTTTTAAAATTCATCATTTTTATTATTCCTATTGGTTATGAATTATATTTTTCGTCACCACTCAAGACGTAATGGCGATTTTTTCTAAAAACAGACATTATCGATACAGTAACTCAGGCAAAAACATCGACACTTGGAAAACGAAAACGATGATCAAAAGTCGAATAATATCGACACACCAGAACGGTGTGACGCCTTTAAAAATAGTGGCGGCTTTGACGTCTTTAAGCACCGCACTAAGCACAAATACATTCATTCCCACCGGTGGCGTTATCAAACTAATCTCTGTGACCACGACCACCACAATGCCAAACCAGACAAGGTCAAACCCTAGGCTGGATACCAATGGATAGAAAACAGGTACGGTTAAAAGCAACATAGAAAGACTTTCAAAAACCATTCCGAGCACAATGTAAATGCCAAGAATGACAAGAATCACCACCATTGGGCTAAGCTCTAATGCCGTAACAAAATTCAACAAAGCATCGGGCAAACCGGCGCGATTGATAAAATCTGAAAAGACGAGCGCGCCGATGACGACACTGAACAACATCGCAGACGTTCTAACGGTATCAATTAATGTTTCATAGACTGCAAGAAAGCTTAGACTACGGCGAGCAAAGCCGATAACCAACGCGCCACCAGCACCAATGCCTGCCGCCTCTGTTGGTGTGAACACACCTAGATAAATCCCACCCATTACTATCGTAAAGAGTAATAAAACACCCCAGATTCCTCTTAGCGCAATCATACGTTCTTTGAATGTCATACGCTCTCCAGCAGGACCTGCCGAAGGGTCTCGCCAAACAACGTAACGTACCGCTCCCATATAGAGTATTATCCCCAAAATCCCTGGAATAAAACCTGCAGCAAACAATTCACGAATACTGGACTCTGTTAACAGTCCATAAATAACTAAAATCACACTCGGCGGAATCAAGATGCCTAAGGTGCCGCCTGCCGCTATTGACGCTGTCGCCAGTCCATCTGAGTAACCGAACTTTCGCATAGGAGGCATGGCCACTTTGGCCATGGTCGCAGAGGTCGCCAAACTAGAACCACAAATGGCTGAAAACCCACCGCAAGCCAATACCGTAGACATAGCCAAGCCACCTTTACGGTGACCTAAAAAAGCATAAGATGCGTTATACAATTCTTGAGATAAGCCAGAACGAGTAACAACATTCCCCATTAGAATAAACAAAGGAACAACGGACAAACTGTACTCTTGCACGGTTTCAATGACGCGATTTGACGCCAGCGTAAGTGACGCCGTCCAACGGAAAGAAAATAGATTATCGAATCCCAATCCCTGCAAAATAGCAAAACCAAAAAAACCCACCACACCCATTGCAAAAGCAATTGGCATACGCAGAACTAAAATCAAGAATAAAAGGACAATAAAAGCGAGAAATACTACGGACACACTATTCTCCAACCTGCGATGAAAGATCATTTTTATTTGTGAGGACTCGATAAGCGCCGTAAGTGAGCATACATGCAGCCGTCAGCCAGCTCATAAAGGCAATATATTCAGCAATATACCCTGCAGGCAACCCAAGATACTCAGTCACTTCTCCGCGACGAAGGGAACGTTCGGCTAACTGATAAATACGAATCGCTAAGAAATAAAACGAGGTAGATATAATGAAAACAGAAAAAATACCAAGCACTTTAATCACTCGCTTTCCTAACACAGAGTCAAGCAAGTCCACCACAACATGACCGCCACGCCAGGTCATTACTGGCATTTGTGCAAATACCATCACTGCCAAGCCCAGTTGCGTTATTTCAACAGCACCATCAATAGAATTATTGAAAAAATACCGTCCAATCACATCAAAACAAGTCAGTAGTACAAGTAATAACAACACCGCTGCAGAAATCCCTTCTAGTACCAAACCAATCCATCGGTAGATATTGGGTTCAGGGTAATGCTTGTCTATCCATCCACTTAATTGCATGGAAACTCCTAGTTAATACTCTAATTATTATTTTAATTTAGTTATCATGTTAACTAAATTAAAATAACACCGTCTTTGAATAAAAAACAATCAAATAGGCAACAATTAAATCCGTTATAAAATTTCAAAAAATTGCAATTCGACCGAATCTGGACGACGCACACCTGTGCCTACAAAGACACGTTCTGTTATCCATTGCATAGCAGACGAACTGGTTTCAAAGGTAGGATGACAACGAAAGTAAATAAGCTCTGGGTCAACAGCCTCGCCAATCTTAAGCTTCTTTGTCACTTCTGCAGAGGCCACGCGAATCGCCTTATTATGGATATAAATACGTTCACCATTATCCAGCTCACTTTCCAATTCAATGACATAGTGAGCATCAAGGTGCGTCATTCGTGGTGTCAATATCAATTGATAGTCTGCACCGCCACTGAGAATGTTACCTTTCCATCCCTCACCCTGCGCAGTACCACCTAGAATAGGAATAACGCGACGCTCGCCATGCAAAGAAACACCGATTTCTTGTGGTAAGCCTACCGCCACGTTTAAGGTAGCAAAGTGCTTTAGTTTCGGTGTTTTTTGCATGTAGTTCTCCCTTAAAAATCACGATAAAAGCGATATCATTGATCACTCTTATAAGCACTCACAATATGATTACAAACGACTTTTTCCGTAGACAAGTGAACCGTTTTCGACTGACGCCTGCGGGCCAGGAACCGCCTCACCCGTTTGTGGAGAGACTGGAAAAATAGCATTAATCTGACCTGTGCCTGAAGCGCCAAAATAAGGCGTTAATACTTCAACTTTCTGGTCATAGTCCGACCAGCCGAGTGCGCCTAACAGCATAGCCGTATCGTGCATAAAACCTTCTCCGTGACCTTTTGCTGCGTATTCAGGCAACATTTCACAGAAGGTTTTCCACTCTGCGTTTTCCCACATCTTTACAACAGAATGATCGAGAGACTCTAAAAAAGGGCTCCAGATTTTATGAGCAAAATCTGGCGCACTGCCATTTTGAGCAAAACGATGCGATAAAGACCCACTGGCCAAAATAGCCACATTACCCTCGTATTCGTTCTCTATCGCTTCTCGTAATGCCCAACCAAATCTGGCTGAATCATTTAAATAATGCACTGTTAATAAAGCAGATACCGAAATCACCTTAAAATGCAGATCGGGATTCATGTAGCGCATGGGCACAAGCGTGCCATACTCAGGAGCCAGAGTCGTATCGTCATGGGCTAAGGTTTCTACGCCCTGCTCATTACACACTTTGGCTATAATTTTACCCAACTCAGGATTACCGTGAACTTCATAGGGCATGTTCTTAATAAAATGCGGTAACTCATTACTGGTGTAAGTGCCTTTAAAATGCGGCGCACAGTTAATATGATAATTCGCATTAACTAACCAATGCGTGTCAAAGACAATGATGGTATCAACGTTTAACGCTTTACAACGTCGAGCAATTTCATAATGTCCATCAATGGCGGACTGACGAGTCCCCTTGCGTGGGCCATCCAATTCAGAAAGATACATGGAAGGTACATGCGTAATTTTTGCGGCTAATGCTAATTTACCCATTGGTAAAACCTCTTAACGTGACATGCTCTATTTAAATAGAGCATGTATATTATTTTTATTAAATTTAAGAACAGGGTGCAGTTCGGTTAATTCAAATGATATTTGGCAATAACTCGTATCAGTAATGGGTTTCATCCAGTCGCAGAGTATTTCAAACACCTTTTCTGCCACCTCTTGGCGCAATTCCATACTGCGGCCATGACCAATTTTTAACGTCAAATTAAGCAGCGAAAAATCTTCTCGTCCATCGGCAACACGGTAATCATCACAGCGAATCGCACGGCTACGCACACCACCTAATGGAAACGCACCCGTTGACACCACGTATTCATGAAACGCTTTAAACAATGATTGAAAGTCCAATCGATCATCCAGGTTCGCTGAATATTCAATAATAAAATGTGGCATTTATTTCTCCAAAACAGAAAAAACAAAAAATCATTTCTAAAGAGAACACTTTTAGCGCTGTATTGACGAGCGCAATCGTCGTGTTTAGGAATCAAACGCCCCACTTAGGAATATGATGACTTCCCATACTGATGCAAACGTTTTTTGGCTCACAGAAAATTTCGTAACTGTAGGTTCCGCCTTCGCGACCGGTGCCTGAGGCTTTCATGCCGCCAAACGGCGTACGTAGGTCTCGAACGTTTTGACTGTTAACAAAAATCATACCGGCTTCAATACGGCGAGCGATGCGATGTACCTTACCGTTATCTTGAGTCCATAGGTAAGACGCCAAGCCATAGTCGTTGTCATTGGCCATGCGGATAACATCTTCCTCATCTTTAAATGGGATCAATACCGCCACAGGGCCGAAAATTTCTTCCCGAGCAATACGCATGTCGTTGGTCACATCACGGAATGCTGTTGGACGAATAAAGTGCCCTCCTTTAAGGTGATCTGGCAACGCTGCCGTTGGTTTCTCTGGGCCACCCGCAATCAGCGTTGCGCCTTCTGCAATGCCTGTTTTGATATAGCCAGTAACCTTGTCCCAATGCTGCTGGCTAATCAACGCACCTACTTTAGTGTTCATGTCTGTGGGATCACCAACTTCAATTTTGTCGGCTCGAGCGGCAAAGTCTGCGCAGAATTTATCGTAAATGGTCTCTTGTACAAAGATTCGAGACCCAGCAGTACAGCGCTCGCCATTGATAGAAAAAATACCGAATACGGCGGCATCAAGCGCACGATCATAGTCACAATCATCAAAAATCATCACGGGGGATTTGCCGCCCAGCTCCATTGAAAATTTCTTCAACCCAGCCGTCGAGATAATATGCTTACCAGTAGAAGTACCACCGGTGAACGAAATTGCCGCCACATCAGGATTGGTAATCAAGGCATTGCCTGTGGTCGCACCAAAACCATGAACGATATTAAATACGCCTGCTGGAATACCTGCTTCCATGGCTAACTTGCCAAGAAAATCGGTCGTCAAAGGAGAGAGCTCAGATTGTTTCATCACCGCCGTATTACCCAATGCCAAACAAGGCGCCGTCTTCCAAGTCCCCGTCATAAACGGCACGTTCCACGGTGAAATAAGCGCACAAACACCGGTAGGTTGATACAAGGAGTAATTCAACATTTGATCGTCCATAGGGTAAGTATGGCCGTTCATTTGCTTCGCCATTTCAGCAAAGAAATAAAAATTATTTGCTGCTCGAGGCACCAGTGCATTTTGCGTTTGATACAAAGGCAAGCCCGTATCAGCGGTTTCCATTTGCGCCAGCGCTTCCACGTTATCGGCAATTAAATCACCCAGCTTGGTGATGATTCTTGAACGTTTTGCCACCGGCATATTCGCCCAAGCAGGAAACGCGGCTTTCGCTGCCGCAACCGCTTCAGCCACTTGAGCATCGGATGCATGCGCTACTTCTGCCAACATTTCACCCGTGGCTGGATTAAACGTTTGGAAGGTCTCTTTACTTTCAACCCATTTGCCATTGATTAAATTTTTTATCATTTTTATTGCCTCTTCAAAGCCGATTGTCTTCTTCTGCGCCTTCTCTTTTAGTACCTCTAAAAGGAACTTTAAAGAAAATAAAGCGGTGCGAAACTTATTAACATGTTAAGTAAATTATTCCTCATAGAGGAAATTGTCAAGACACAAAAATAGAAGAAAACCAATTTATTGCATTCAATCTGTATTTTATTCTGTCCGTTTATTTTTCAACCAAAGGACATTTTTTGAGTTGACACAAGGAGATGATTAAGTAAATATAATTAACATGTTAAGCATATTAGGACGATTATCCCATGCTCCATTACAAAACAAGAAAAAATGATCAAGTGATCAATTTACAAGCAAAAGCCCCATTTGAAGTAGCGCTAGAAGGTGGCCTTCTTCCTGCCGTAAACGGTGCAGTCATTGGTGTTGCGTTAAATGACAAAATTCTCTACCAATCGTTAGAAAAACAATTTAATGAAAAGCCTCACATTAGCCCGCCAAAAACACCGGTATTACATATAAAGACCGACAACACACACATTGGTTATGGCGACGCGATTCGCATTCCTAGTGACATGGGTGCTGTTTTTGCTGGGCCATCATTAGGCATTGTGATTGGCAAAAAAGCGTGTCGAGTGACGGAAGAAACCGCCCTTGATTACGTGCAAGGTTACACCATCGTCAATGAAGTCAGCCTAGCGGAAACGTCTTTCTATCGCCCTGCTGTAAAAGCCAAATGTCGTGATACGTTTTGCCCAATCGGGCCTTGGGTAATGGACGCAACGGATCTAGATTCACCACAAAATCTGGCTATCAAAACCTACATCAATGACACGCTTTGTCATGAAACCAGCTCCAATCAGATGATTCATAGCATCGAGCAAGTGATTGCCTATATCAGTAGTTTTATCACCCTAGAGGTCGGCGACATGATCATCGCGGGCACACCACTGCGCACCGAAAGTCTTGAAATAAACACAGGTGACGTGGTCATGGTCGAGATTGAAAAAATCGGCCGTTTAGTAAACCCAGTGGTAGCAGAATAGGAGTTATGACAATGAAACGCGCACGAATTTTATTCAATGAAGAAACGTTAAACGTAACCATCAACAATGAAGGAAAAGTGGTCACTGAGAAAGGCACTGTATTGGAAGAAGGTTCTTTTACTTGGTTACCACCTTGTGAGGGAAAAGCCTTTGTACTGGCAATTAACTACGCAGACCACGCCGCCGAATTGTCTTTTAAAGCGCCAGACGAGCCTTTAGTGTTCCTAAAATCTAGCAATACCTTGATTGGTCATAATCAAAAAACCTACCAGCCAGACAACATCGACTTCATGCATTACGAATGTGAACTGGTGGTGGTCATCGGTAAAGAAGCGAAAAACGTCGCCCTAGAAGACGCCATGGATTACGTGGGCGGTTACACGGTCGGCAACGACTATGCCATTCGTGATTATCTCGAAAACTATTACCGCCCTAACCTTCGTGTAAAAAGTCGAGATACCTGCACGCCAATCGGCCCTTATATTATTGATGCGGCAGAAATACCCGATCCTCATAACCTTGCGATCCGCACTTACATTAACGGTGAGTTGAAACAAGAAGGCTCTACCAAAGACTTGATCTTCAACGTGCCTTATTTGGTGTCTTACTTGAGCAACATCATGACACTAACACCGGGCGACATGATTTTCACGGGCACACCAGAAGGCCTTGCCCATGTGTACCCAGGGGATGAAGTCATTGTAGAAGTGGAAGGTGTTGGCAGACTAAAAAACACCATTATTTCCGAAACAGATTATCTAAACAGCCTCTAATAAAAACAAAAAAGGAATTGACCATGTTATCCACTGACATCATTAAGCAATGTGCTCAACGCTTACATCAGGCCGAAAAAAAACGCGTTCAAATTCGTCAAATATCCTTGGATTATCCCGACATTGAGATTGACGACGCCTACGCAATTCAAAGCGAATGGTTAAAGATCAAACTGGCGGAAGGTCGTAGCATCATCGGTCACAAAATTGGCTTAACCTCTCGCGCCATGCAGCAAAGTTCGCAAATTGACGAGCCCGATTACGGCACGTTACTTGATGACATGCTGTATCACGATGGTTGCGAGATCGACACGGACAAATTCATCGTGCCGCGTATCGAAGTCGAATTGGCTTTTATCCTGAAGAAGCCACTAAAGGGCCCAAACTGCACCATGTTCGACGTATACAACGCGACAGACTACGTGGTTCCCGCGTTAGAACTGATTGACGCTCGTAGCCAATCCATCGACCCAGAAACCAAACGTCCACGTTTGGTTTACGACACAATTTCAGACAACGCGGCAAACGCAGCGATCATTCTGGGTGGTCGTCCTATTAAAATCGATGAAATGGACTTACGTTGGGTATCTGCCATTATGATGCGTAACGGCGTCATTGAAGAAACTGGCGTCGCCGCTGGCGTACTCAATCATCCTGCGAATGGCGTAGCCTGGTTGGCCAACAAACTGGCGCCGTTTAATGTAGAACTGGAAGCAGGACAAATTATTCTCGGTGGCTCTTTCACTCGCCCAACGCCAGCACGTAAAGGCGATACCTTTACTGTCGATTATGGCCCACTAGGGACAGTATCCTGCTACTTTAAGTAACAGGATTTCTTTAAATAAAAGTGATTATTTAAGTAACCGATAGAACATAATTTCAAAAAAAGACTGAGGAACATCGGATGAGCGCGCCAAAAAATGAATTTAAGATGGCTCTTAAAAACCGTGAAACACAGATCGGTTTATGGCTTGGTCTTGCCAATCCCTACACAGCCGAGCTGATAGCATCGGCAGGGTTTGATTGGTTATTGATAGATGGTGAACACGCACCCAATACCTTACAAACCATGCTTGGTCAATTACAAGCCATCGCGCCTTACCCTAGTCATCCGATTGTGCGTCCCGCTTGGGCAGACCATGTCAGCTTAAAGCAAATTCTTGATCTGGGTGTGCAAACTGTTTTGGCGCCAATGATCGACAGCGCCGAACAAGCTGAGCAAGTTGTCAAAGCCACACGTTATCCTCCACAGGGGATTCGGGGTGTCGGCAGTGCTTTAGCGCGTGCTTCTCAGTTCAATCGCACACCCCATTATTTAACAACAGCCAACGATGAAATTTGTGTACTGGTGCAAATTGAAACGCTTGCTGGTGTCAGCGCACTTGACGATATTTTGGACATCGACGGTGTTGACGGTATTTTCATAGGTCCGGCGGATCTAAGTGCTTCAATGGGTTTTATTGGTCAACCCAATCACCCTGAAGTGGTCGCGGTCATCGAAGCTTGTATTGCTAAAATCGTTGCTAAAAACAAAGCATCAGGAATTTTAATGGCCGCTGAAGATCAAGCCAAACGCTACATTGCCCAAGGCGCGCTTTTCGTCGCGGTCGGTAGCGATACAGGTCTACTCATGACGAGTACAAAGACGCTTGTGGAAAAATACAAAGCAAACACAAGCAGCAGTGATGCTCCAAGTGGTAGCTCCGTCTACTAAGTTCTGTTATTGCGTAGTGAGAACTGATGATGACTAAAGAATGGATTCCTAACCTACAAATAGGCCAAGATTACGATAATAAATATCGTGATGCGGACATTCATTTTGATCGGCTTGGTACGATGGCCGACTTCTTTGGCCGAGATATGCCAGTGCACATGCACGCCGATTTTTGCCAAATTCATTTTGTATTGTCAGGCAAGACTCAATTTAACATTGATCAAAACCAGTACAAAACATCTGAGGCCGCCATTTTTTATACACCACCAGCGACGCCGCATGCGTTTCTTACCGAAGCGAATGCTCCCGGTTACGTGCTGACCCTGCACCATTCTATTGTGAATACGCTAGCAGAAGAGTTAGGCGGTCACACACAAAACCGTTTCTTGATTTTGCCAGTCTGCCTTACCTCTGGCGACATGAACCCAGAGAAAGAAAAAGTTTTTAAAACGACATTGGCACTGATTGACATCATTAAATCCGAATGGGCCAGCGAGCTCACCTACAAAAATGACGCTATTTTGGGCCTAATTAAAGTCTTGCTACTGAACATTTTCAGATTGTCTGAGTCCGGTGAAAAGGCCAATAGCAGCACACGCCATGAGGTCGAAATTTATAAGCACTTTAATCGCCTTGTGGAGGAAAACTATAAAGCAGAGAAAACCATTTGTTTTTATTGTCAGCAACTCGATATCAATGAAAGTCGCTTAAATTATGTCTGCAAAAAAGTCTCTGGCGCCCCCCCTAAAACCATTATTAATAGCCGCGTCATTCTAGAAGCAAAACGACACATTATTCACGCTAACCGAAGTTTGAACGAATTATCGTACGAGCTTGGGTATTTGGACCCTTCTTATTTTTCTCGTTTCTTCCAGATTAAAACAGGACTGACACCCAGCGAATATAAAAAACAAAATAACCAAGGGTAATACGATGCTGAATGCGATTCGCCAAAAAAAAGAGCTCAGTCATGAATCCGCGATACAAATGTGTCTTGCAGCCATTGCCCATGCCAACACCTTATCTGCGAATATTGGCGTAGTCATTTTAACCCCTGCGGGAGTTGAATTAGCGGCTGTCCGTATGAACAACGCTCCGCTTCATGCTTTGGGTATTGCTCGTAAAAAAGCTTACACCTCAGCCAGCTTTAAAGTCTCTAGCTTGTCTTGGCAGGAAAAGCTCAAACACAAGCCCAATACCATGAACGCGCTGTTAAAAGAGGATAACTTCACCTATTTAGGTGGCGGCCTTCCTATCATCGTAGACGACGAAATTCTCGGCGCCATTGGCGTATCAGGCGCGACGGAACAACAAGACATAGAGTGCGCAGAACACGCTATAGAGAAGCTATTAAGCTCACTCTCTCCATCAAAATAACAAGAGAAATATCAACATGTTGCAATCAAGCTACCCTTTTTACCTCGCTAACAAACCCGTTTATGCCAATCAGGATCTAGCGGTCACCAATAAATACAACAACCAAGTCGCGACCCATGTGGCAATGGCGAGTGTGGCCGACATAGACAAAGCCATCGGCGCCGCGGACAAGGCAAAACACGCCATGCAAGCTTTGCCGGCGTATAAGCGTCAGGCGATTTTACAACATTGCATCACGCGCTTTAAAGAACGCTTTGAAGAACTGGCTTACGCCCTTTGCATCGAAGCGGGCAAACCAATCAAAGACTCACGCGGTGAAGTAACGCGCCTTATTGATACTTTCCAAATTGCGGCCGAAGAAGCGACTCGAATCTATGGTGAAGTCATGCCAATGGATATTTCGCCTCGTTCTGAAGACTATCAAGGCATGTGGAAACGCGTTCCTATCGGGCCATGTTCGTTCATTTCACCGTTTAATTTCCCACTGAATTTGGCCGCTCATAAAATCGCCCCCGCCATTGCAGCGGGCTGTCCGTTTATTTTAAAGCCTGCCAGCCTGACACCAGTGAGCGCTTTAATTGTGGCGGAGATTCTTGCCGAAACCGATTTACCCGAAGGTGCGTTTTCTATCTTGCCTTGCCATCGTGATGGCGCGGACTTGTTCACCACAGATGAGCGCTTAAAGCTGTTGAGTTTCACAGGTTCCCCTGACGTTGGTTGGGCCTTAAAAGCCAAGGCAGGCAAAAAACCGGTGGTATTAGAACTTGGTGGCAACGCCGCTTGTATCGTCGATCACGACACTGACCTAGACGATGCCGTACAACGCATTATCTTCGGCGCTTATTATCAGTCAGGACAAAGTTGTATCAGTGTACAGCGTATTATTGTGCACGAATCTCTGTACGACGATGCCAAAGCACGCCTTATTAACGCCGTGAATAACCTCGTTATGGGTGACCCATTAAATGAGACAACCTTCATCGGGCCAATGATTTCTGAAAAAGAAGCCGCTCGTTTACACGGTTGGATCGAAGAAGCACGTAATGGTGGCGCAACGGTTTTGGCTGGTGGTCACCGCAAAGGCGCGATGCTGGAAGCCACTTTGATTGAAAACGTAAAACCAGAGATGTCTATTTCGTCACAAGAAGCCTTTGGCCCTGTGGCCATTTTATCTAAATTCTCTGACTTCGACGCTGCACTGGAAGAAGTCAATAACTCGGACTTTGGTTTACAAGCGGGCATTTTCACTAAGGATATTTACAAGGCTTACAAAGCATGGGAAGTACTGGAAGTGGGCGGTGTTGTGATTGGCGATGTACCTTCTTGGCGCGTTGATCACATGCCTTATGGCGGTGTGAAAGACAGTGGCTTAGGCCGTGAAGGTGTGCGCTTTGCCATTGAAGATATGACCGAACTAAAGCTGATGGTACTTAGAACACCAAAATAAGCCGTTTTCGCCACTGTAAAAGTCGATAACCGCAAATGTTATCAGCTTTTAGCTTTGCCAAATAGATTATCAGAGATTCGCTATGACGCACTCCAATACTCAGCCACTTTCTAAATGGATGATCCCTCTGCTCGGCTATTTGGTGTCTTTTGGGCCACTGTCCATCGACATGTACTTACCCAGCCTGCCTACTATTGCCAATGATCTGGGCAGTTCACAGGTCACGATTCAATACACTATTACAACATTCTTGTTTGGCATGGCGATAGGCATGTTGCTCTTTGGTCCCATGTCCGACTTGATGGGGCGCAAAAAATTACTGCTCATCGGCACCGCCTCCTACGCCATCAGTAGCATTGGTTGTGCCTTAGTTAATGATGGCGACACCTTAATTCTATTACGCTTTCTGCAAGCACTGGGTGCCGCCGCCGCAGGGGTACTTGGACGTGCTTTAGTCCGAGATTTATTTCCTCTCGATAAAGCCGCAGGAATTCTTTCCAATATGCATATCATCTCCATGGGTGTGATGCTGATGTCGCCTATTTTAGGGGCCTATATTGTCACTTGGCTGGATTGGCGTTGGATTTTCTATTTTCTCTCGGCGCTTTCTTTTCTGGCCTTGATCGGTATCTTTTTTATTATCCAAGAACCGAAAATAAACTTCACTACTAAAACAAGTATTCGTGGTTACTTGGCCGTTTATGGCGAGTGTCTGAGCAACAAAAAAATCACCTTCTACTTACTCGCAAACGGTTTTTCTTTTGGTGGTATGTTTGCCTTCATCGCTGCTTCGGCTTTCGTCTACATTAATTTTTTTGGCTTTTCTGAAACCGCTTACGCGGTGGTGTTTTCCTCTAATATCGCCATGGTGATTGCCGCGACCTTTATCAACAAAGGGTTAGTGAGCAAGTTTACTGTCTATAAAGCATTACGTGTGACATCCACTACCTCGTTAACCGCAGCCTTAATGATTTTTATCGTCGCCCTCTTTTTCCCAAAAAACGTGTCACTCTTTATAGCCGTAACCATGTTGTACATTAGTGTAACAGGTGCTATAGGTGCCAATAGCTTGGCGTGTTTGTTTGACTTAAAGCCATCAAGAGCAGGCACCATGGCAGGACTGCTTGTTTCAACTCAGTTTATTGTGGGTGGCATTGTCAGCGCCATAACCAGCTTGATATTTGATGGTTCCGCGAGCTCATTACTCGTGACGATGGGAATCTGTGGAGGGCTGAGTTATTTATTTCACCTTATATCCCAAAGGCCTTAGTGAAGCCTCAACGGAATGATGTCCCCATGGGACGCTTTGCTATCGAAAATCAGCTGGAATGGATTTACATTGGTAGAATAAATGCACGAGCTAAAAACAATAAAAAAAGAACATGGAAATGTTCTTTTTAAAGGGACTCTACAGTCCTCAAGTCTACATTAATTAAGCTATTGGCCTTTATTAGCAATTTCCTGAACGGTCTTTTCCCAATGCAATTTGTCTTCAGCATTCGACGCTATAATTGAGCCAAAAAGAGTAATTTCTGCTTTTTCAACGCCACAAAACTGCAACGTATAAAGATCCAACTGTGCGAGAGCTGGCGCAGCTTGCTCCTCTGCATAGTCCGATGGTGCATCCATTGTCACTATAATTCTAGACGTTTTCCCTTTCAATAACGGCAATGGTAAAGGATTATTGCCCTCATATTTGAATGAAAAAACAGGTAAAAATGTTCTATCAAATAAACCTTTTAGTTTTGCTGGTAGACCACCCCACCAAATGGGCGTGATAATAACGATATGGTCAGCCCATAATATTGCTTTTTGAAAATCGGCTAAACAAGGCTCTAACTCTTGCCTCGCATCGTATCCACAATCAAGGCTTGGGTTGAATTCCATATTTGATAAATTGAAACGTCTAATATCAAAATGTTCACTTGCGTTAATTTCGTATCGGTCACCTAAATGTTGGCAATAGCTACTGGATTTAGGGTTTCCGTTTAGAACAACTATTTTCTTTGTCATCTTACTCATCTCCTATTTTGTGAGTCTGACAACTATTCTAATCTCTGCCCTTAAGGGGAGAGTCAACACTTAATGGACAAAAATCTATCGTTAACAAACACTTTTCGACTCTTGACACTTTCATATTTAAGTCATCAATTTTGAGTAATAATTGCTGTTTAAACTCTAATAGAAATTTTCCAACACCCGACCAGTCAACATCACCATTTTTATAGACAATTCCACTTTTTAGCTGAGATAAGGTGACGCCTAGTAATTTTGCCTCTTTAATCAGGTTTAGAATATCGAGATGTGACTCACTATAGACTCGATATTTTCCTTTTCTTGGTGGTGGCATGATCAAGCCCTTTTCCTCGTACACACGAATAGCTTTAATTGAAAGCCCTGTTATTTTAGCCACTTCACCTATGTACATTTTCACCCTAATCTTATGAGGAGACTGTTGGAATTTTCTATTCTCAGCCTGTTTATTTAATAAAAATCACACTATTTGACATCGACTTGAGATTCAATGGGTCATGTTATTATCGATAACGGATTGATTAAATGAGCTAAAAATGGAATGTGAGATCTGTTTATCAACGATGTTCGTTTCAATCTGAACTTGCCTACTTTATAGAGTCAAATCAAGAAATAGCGCCTAGTTTAGCGGCACAGAATAGCTAGACAAAATATGTCAGGATCGAAGCTCAGGCAACTGTACTTTGTTCGCTTGAGCTTCGTGTTATATATGAAAATTTCACTTTAGAACAAAGAGGCATGACTAACGAGTATGCTCGAAGCGTAGATTGCCGTCATCAACTCCAACTTCCCTAAAACCATTAAAAATCAACACTCTTTTTGACGCTTCATTTTCCGGAGCGGTATGAGCAACAATACTGTTTGTTTTTTCAAAGGTCGATGCATGTAAAACAAGCGCCTTCACTATTTCTGTCGCATAGCCCTGTCTCTGCCACTCAGGTAGCACAGAATAGCCAATTTCTACTACGCCATTACTATCTGGGGGACCAAAATAACCCCCTGAACCAACAAGAACCCTTTTCCTTGAAACGGGATCAATATTTATAGCATACCAGCCATACCAACCCTTAGCGGCTTCACCACCATTTTCGAAACAGGAAAGAAAAAACGCCATGGCATCTCGGTCATATTCACCAGGAGGCCAATCACTTGAAACATCTGCATTTAGTTTTTCAGAAAGTAACTGTGGTGTTTCAAGCTCTATACGAATATGGGCAGATGAGGATGATATTAGTTCGATGCGATCTGATATTAAATTTTTAATAATTTTGGTTTACTCCACTATTAGAATTTGTAACGCATAACAGCCCAATAGTATGCATGTGAATTCATACTATTGAAGATTCTCTTAATGTAACTATAAATAACTGAATTATAAGTATTTTATAACCCTAATCATAATCAATTAAAACAAATACAACTGGTATTATAAAAAATATGAACCTTAAATTGAGCTTATTTTTCGTACTCTCTACACACAGTAATGACATAACACGCATCAATACTGTCGCCCATTTAATCGTAAGGTATCGTCCAATCCTCTAACATTCTAGAAAAGTACCAGCAATTATCTCAAATCTGCATTCTCTTCTGTCGTCATAACGCGAATACTTTAAACATCGATTTTTACTCAAGTGCCATACAAAAATAATTAAGGTAAATACCATGCAAAGAGCGAATCCTTTACTTACCCGATTACAAACTGTCTTGCCTAAAATCGCAGAAAATGCGCCTTTGGCCGAAGAGCTTCGACAAGCGCCACAAGAAAGCATCGATTTGCTCAAGCAAGTCGGTCTTCATAAAGCTTTTTTACCCAAAGCCTACGGTGGCTACGAAATATCTTTGCCTGAATTTGGCGACTGTATTGTTGCTCTGGCAGGGGCTTGTGCCAGTACCGCATGGGCATTTAGCTTATTGTGTACGCACAATCACCAAATTGGTCTGTTCCCTAAACAAGCGCAAGATGACATGTGGAAAGACGACCCAGACGCATTAGCCAGCAGCAGTATTGCGCCTTTTGGCAAATATCTAGAAGCCGATGGCGGTGTTATGTTTACTGGCGACATGCGTTGGAGCAGCGGTTGTGATCATGCCCAATGGGCGCTTTGTGGCTTCTTGCGAGATAACGCGGAAGGTAAAAAAGACCATTGTTTCGCCTTGATTCCTGCGACGGATTACACCATTGATGACGATTGGCAAGCCGCTGCGATGAAAGGCAGTGGTACAAAAACGCTCGTGATTCGCGACAAATTTGTTCCAGAGCACAGAATTCAAAAAGCCAAAGATATGATGGAAGGTAAATCGGGTGGCTTTGGCTTATACCCTGACAGTAAGATCTTTTACGCACCCTACCGCCCTTATTTTGCATCCGGCTTTTCGGCAATTAGTTTAGGAATTTCAGAGCGTATGTTAGCCGTCTTTAAAGAAGCAACTCAGGGCCGAATTCGGGCTTATACCGGCGCTAAGGTGGGTACCGCTACGCCCGCTTTGTTACGTATTGCCGAATCGTCTCATCAAGTCATGGCGGCACGTGCTTTTCTAGAAAAAACATGGGAAGACCACGCTGAATACGCCGAAGCTCACCGTTACCCTGATCAAGCAAAATTGGCCGAGTGGCGTACTAATCAAGCTTACGTCGTCAAAATGTGCATTGAAGCCGTTGATCGTTTGTTCAGTAGCATGGGCGCAAGTCATTGGTATCTTGATAAAGAAGCTCAGCGGTTGTTCCGCGATAGCCATGTCACCGGCGCTCACGCTTACACGGATTACGATGTGTGCGCACAAATATTTGGTCGAGAAGTAATGGGATTAGAGCCTGACCCAAGCCTTCTTTAGTGTACGACTACTAAGCCCATATACTGTGAGCGAGACCATCAGACTTAAAAGAATAAGAGAGAAGATTATGAACTTCGATGCAAAAGATTTTAGACGAGCACTCGGTAACTTCGCCACTGGCGTGACCGTAGTGACTGCTCAGGATGCGGATGGTAATAAAGTCGGCGTCACGGCAAACAGCTTTAATTCCGTTTCGCTAGACCCACCATTGGTTTTATGGAGCCTAGTGAAAACCTCTAGCAGCTATGACATATTTGAAAAATCTGAACATTTTGCCGTCAATATTCTAGCGGCTGACCAAATCGATTTATCCAATAACTTCGCCAAGCCCAGTGACGATAAATTTGCTGGTATAGAATATAATCTTGGCGCTGGCAACAGCCCTATTCTTAAAGACACCACAGCAAACTTTCAATGTGAAAAGCATCAGGTGATCGATGGTGGTGACCATTGGATCATGATTGGTAAAGTAGTGGTTTTTGAACATGTTGGCCGTAATCCATTACTGTATGTTCAAGGCAGCTACGCTGGTGCGATCCCCTTTACTGGATCTGCGTCATCCGATCACACTGTCGTACCAGCCGACACGTTAAAAAGACTGAATAACAATGCATTCTATTTAATGAATAAGGTTTTGCAAAAAATTCAGGAAAACTACTTACCAAAACAAGCATCGATTGGTTTAAATACCAGCGAAGCTCGCTTACTGTTGGTATTGAGTGACACTCAAGAAGTCAGTCTTGATGTATTAAAAGAATTAGTCACTATACCCGCTACTGATGTGGAGTCGGGGATAGAGCGCTTAACGCAAACAGGTCTAATCACTCAATCATTAGCATTAACGGCAAAAGGCCAGGACATGGCGGCGCGGTTGTGGGACATCGCTAACAAACAACAAGACGATATTTTTGGTGCGTTTAGCGAAGAAGACTACAGCCAATTCAAGCAGCTAATGCAAAGCGTGTTAAAACAACTTAACTAATCTGTACATTAGGTTATTGGCTTTCTTTAATAGCGCCAAAAAGCAAAGATCCCTTAATCGGGATTTTTTGCTTTTTTAATCTACGAATGACACTCTTCTCCAGCATGGCCACTGGCTTAATAGATGGTTAGCAACTTTTCTATGGTGCGATTTTCGCACAATGCATTCCCCTTATTGTTAACTCGGCGCCAGAACTCGTATTTTTGCTAATTTCCCCCTTGCATGAGCCTTGCCGTTTGGACACACCTAAGACATTGCTCGAAAACAACTCAGCCAACTGAAAAGAACTAAGTAGATTGTAAGCACCAAATAACTTGATGTTTAATCTATGCAAGCTGGCAAGCATTTTGCTATATTGGGTAGTTAACATATTAAGTAGTTTTATGTTTGTCCTTAACATCAATCCGAACACCCAACGCCATAACCAAGTTGTTATTAAAAATCCTATGAAAAAACTAGAAGACTCTCTGACGCTACAACTATTGAGATCACGCGAATCGGCGATGCAATTCTTCCGCCCCATTCTTCAGGAAACAGGCTTTACAGAGCAGCAATGGCGAGTTATCCGAGTGCTAAATGATAATGGTCAGTTGGATGCTAAACAGCTTGCTGAACGCTGCTGTATTTTAAGCCCCAGTTTGACCAGAATCATCAGTCGCTTCGAGTCCGATGGTCTCATTATTCGAAATCGCTCAGAGCACGACCAACGTATCACCTTGTTGTCGCTTAGTGATAAAGCCACGGAGATTTTTAAAGAAATCAGCCCTAAAATAGACCAAGCTTACGCCAGTTTGATTGGTAAATTGGGAGAAGAAAAGATGCAGCAACTGAGCCGATTACTAACGGAAGTGACTCGATTAGCCCCATAGACGAGACAGTATTCAACGTCACGCACTACCAAAGACTCGACTGTTCCTGACTTTGTGGAAGCTGCAATACTGGCTGATAATTTGGGCTCAAAAGCTGAATTTTTTGATCCAGCTGAGCAGCGAGAGTGGGCGCGGCGATGTTATCGGATGAATGTACGAAAACGAACGGAGACAGGCCTTCTAGTAACCACTGAGACAACTTGGCCGCCCATTGCTCTAACCAAACATCATTGCGCGGTAAATCCGGATGGCCAATAAAACGAATCACTGGATGCTGAGCCGTCGCAATAGGATGACAAGGTACTCTTGGTTTTTTACTTTGCGCATCGACTAAACTCTCGCAGTACGCTTCTGTCGAAAATACTGGCCTCGAATCCATCACGACTCTATTCACACCACGCTCAGACAAACCGGTTAATAAATATTGTTCGGTGTGCGTTTTATCAAAATACGCTAAATGGCGCACTTCAACCGACAAAGGCGTTTCTAATGTCCACATATCACACAATGCCAACACTTTATCAAGAGAGCGCTCGTCACATGTGGCGGGGAACTGCAACATTGTCGGGCCAAGCTTGCTTTGCAATGGCCGCAGGGATTCGATAAACGCCAACCAATCCCGCTGAATTTCGTTCCAAGGTCTATCTGACAAACGATGTGTTACGGTTTGAGGGGCTTTAAAACAAAATTGAAAATCATCAACAACCGCATCAAACCAACGTAATAACTGAGCCTGTTCGACTTTCGTATAAAACGTACTACCGACTTCGACGGTGGAAAAAAACGTTGAATAACGCCCGATTCTTTCGGAGGAAGAGAGTGCGCTGGGATAAAGCCAATTCACCCATGCGGGATGTTGCCATTGGGCCATACCATAGCGGATCATTCGTTTTTAGACGGGTCGTTTACTGCAATATCGAATTCTACAATTTCTTCGATAAACTTAGCTTCTATGAGTGACAACATTCTGTGCTTATGCCAAAAAATATGAACAGGTATGTCAGCAACCCCTTCTTTGGGTGGTAAACGCCTAAGCTTGGATTCTAGGTAAGTCGCTGCAATAAATTGATCAGGTAAAGCACCAATACCGTATCCAGTATAAATCAGACGAACCGCTTCATCTAAATTATTGGTATAGGCACTAACGCGACCAGTTAAGCCATTAGCTTCTTTAAATAACGTAATTGGAGAGAGGACATCACCAATTTCTTCACTAACCAACGCAATGAAATCTTCTTGTAATAGGTCATTTAAACTCAAATTGGATGCTGAAAACAAAGGGTGATGATACCCACAATATAGATAAAATCGTTGTTCAAATAATAGTTTTTGGTTAAGTATTTCAGGGGTGTGTCTACCTAAACAAATACCAATGGCAGGATTTTTTTGTTTAATATCATTTAAAATTTCCTTGCTTGATTTCACAATCAAATCCAACGTGATGTTTGGATACTTCTTTTTAAAATATACGAGGAAGTCATTGTATTTTGGGTTGTGAATTCGGCTGGCCACTAAAAGCTTAATCTCACCTTCTAAAAGGTGTGAGTTACTTCCTTTCATCGCCTCAATGGAGGTGATTTCTGTGAAAATTGTTTGAGCAACTTGCAAACAGTAATGCCCAATTGGTGTAAGTTTTAAAGGCTTGGTATTACGTATAACAAGTTGGCTTTCAATCTTTTCTTCTAACTTTTTGAGGCTTTGACTGACTGCCGATTGGGTAATATTTAAACGGTTAGCTGCAGCACTAACACTACCCTCTTCATATATAACAATTAGCACATGAAGCAACGTCCAATTCAAACTATCTGCTAATTTTTGTTCTATCATAAAAATCACAGCACTTATATTTTAGATATGTTTATATCTGAAAACGAAAAACACCAAAATACGTTAGGTTTTCTAACACTTAAAATCACATAATTTTGGTGGATTTTTCATCATATTTCCAATTGATAATACAACATAGTTAGATATAGCGCAGCTTTTCTCTTATTTATGATGTCGTTTGAAATGAAAAAAACAGTTCATGTTAAAAGGTCCAAGATCACGATCAACATCGCTTTTTCAACACCTTCAATGATATAAGATTTTTGTGCTTAAGCCTTTATTCAGCGGCGATGACGGTGATCTCCACCAACAAATTAGGGTGCGCTAAAAGTGATTCTCCGCACGCTCTAGCTGGAGGTATTGTATCGTCAAACCACTTATCCCATACTGCATTCATCGCTTCAAAGTCAGTCATGCTTTTCAGCCATACCGTGGCTGATAGTATTTTTGTTTTATCACTACCTACTTCTTCTAACAATGCTTGTATTTTACTCAAGCAGGTTAACGTCTGAGCCGCCACATCTTCATCAATGGCCCCTACTTGGCCTGATAAATATACCGTCTTATTGTGAGTAACAATTTGGCTCATACGTTGGTTATACTTAATTTTTTGCATCGGTATTTATTCCTATTCCATAATTTTTTTATTACATGCTAGCGAAGCGTTGAGCGCCAAATGCGCTAACGTCTACCGTCACGGGTTTATTGTGAATTAACTCTTCAATGATACGTCCTGTAATTGGCCCCAGCGTGAAGCCTTGATGGCCATGACCGAAAGCGAACCACAAATTAGCGTGTTTACCGGAAGCACCTATCACAGGCTTCATATCAGGCATACAGGGTCTAGATCCACACCATGGTTCACTCTCTACTTGATCGTTCAACGGTAAGATTTTTTTAGCAAAAGCCAACACAGCAGACAGTTGTCCTAAGTCTTTTTCCGCTTCCATTAGCGTCATCTCTGCGCCTGTGGTAATACGAACACCTTGCTGCATTGGCCCCATGACAAACCCTTTGTCTATGTCGACCAAGCTATGATTAATAGTATTTTGATGTGTTGTTTCAAAGTGTTGGTGATAACCTCGCATCGGAAATAAAGGTAAATCATAACCTAAAGGTTTTATCAGCTGGTTAGACCATGGCCCTGCTGCAATCACTAGATGATCACTATAAAAAATATCGTCATCGGTGATTATTTGCCAACCATCACCGCTGGGCAAAATTTCTTTGACACTACACTCACATATTGAACCCTGCATATCTTGGAAGCTTTTGGCATAGGCTTTCACCAAGGCTCCGGGGTTCGAAACTTGCCACGAATTTAACCAGTGAATGGCACCAATAAACCCTTCAAAGTTACCATTAGGTTCTAATTTCTTTAATTCAGGCAGAGAAAGAACGTGATGTTCAACCCCCTGTGCACGTCCATTCTTAGCGGCCTCAACGGCCGCCTGAAATTTCGCTTCCGTTCGATGCATTTCAATCCAGCCATCACGTCTGATCAAATTTTCGGCGTTGGCTGCCGTGATCATTTCCTGATGTTCGCGCGTACAATGCTCAATGAGAGTTTGCCACTCTTTCTCAATTTTTTGGACAGAAGACTGCGCTGAAAAACGCCAGTACTGTAGTAACGCTTGGCGATACCGAAGGAGCGCAGGCCAACGATAACGGATATCGGTATTTTTATTAGGCAATACTTTCAACAACTCAATCGGCTGTCTTGGAAAAGGGTGAACATGAATCGCCTCTCGTTGGATCAGCCCAGCATTACCGTAAGATGTTTCAGATCCGGGCGATTTTTTATCGATTAGTAGAACCTTAGAATTATTTTTCTGAAGATGCCACGCAATCGATGTCCCAACCATACCAGCACCAATAACAATGACTTCATAGCGCATAACGTATTTCCTTTACGATGGGTATATAAAAATCACACATTCTTCGACATATATATCCGGACGACAATAGCTTTATAATAAATAAAGACATAACGAACAGACCTAATATATCTAAAACGAGACATAATAACCTATCAACGTAATGAATGAAAAAATCGAGGTCAGTAATACAAAAAAACAGCCATTATAATGAATGATTCAATATTATTTGATAGTTTAATCACAAAATAAAAAACATAGTGAAGTAAACATATATAAAGAATTATTGTTTTTCTTCTGATATAAATCCAGACAAAAAAGCCTGTAAGTTTTCACTCAGCTTTTCTATACAGTAACCACCTTCTACTAAGACGATAATGGGCTTATTTAGTGCTTTCATTTTTTTTGCTAATTCCATAAAACCCTGTGTACTAACATGACATTTAGCTTGCGGATCGTCTTTATAGACATCAAAACCCAAGACATGAACGATCACATCTGGATTAAATAATGTTACATTATCGATCGCTTTATCCACATAACTAAAGAACCCCTTTTCATCTGTGCCATGAGGCATCGGATAATTAATATTATAGCCATAACCTTCGCCCTGACCTTTTTCGTGCTCGTGACCTGCAACCACTGGATAAAAATTAATCGGACTACCGTGTACAGAGGTATACAGTACATCTTTACGATCATAAAAAATTTCTTGTATGCCCTGACCGTGATGCATATCTGTATCAATAATGGCAATCTTTTGATATTTCTGACGCAAATGCTGAGCAATAATCGCCGCATTGTTTAGATAGCAAAAACCGCCCGCTGAGCTTTTTCGAGCATGGTGGCCTGCCGGTCTCGTTAAACATATTTGAATCTCATTCTGCGGTATTCTTTCCTTTAATAATGAGTCAGCCGCATTTAATGCGGTTTGAGCAGACCAGTAGATAGATGTCCATGAATACTTGCCTATTGGGGCACTACCATCCGCTTGGTATTGAGCTGCTTTTGCCAAGATACCAAGTCCAGCATTATTAGTTGACGCATAAATTGAGGTTTGGACCTCTTCTCCCATTTCCTCACCCAACGCCGTCCATTCATCGTAACCGTGTTTTAGAAAATCAACATAGCCTAAATCATGTATTGCTAAAATAGGGTCAATCCCTATTTCTATAGCATCTGTGACTTTTAACCCCATTACTTTAGGTGCCTTTAATAACTCAACCAACCTCTCAGGCATCTCTTGCGGCAGGTGCATCTTCCCTCGAGAATAATAACCTTTAGGCTTATGGAGCTTTTGATTTTCGTGACTGTATATTTTCATATTGCTCGCTCTATTAATTCTTAGAAGAACCATCATGACGTCAATATTAAGCGCCAAGATTTCATTATAAAAAGTCAGTTAAAACCATATGAAAGCTAAATGATAAACTTTCTTATTAAATATTAATTTTTCACTTTCCAGTCAATATATTGTTCCATATATTTAAGGTCAAATTATATAAAATAATATAAGGTATTAGCTAAGCTAATAACATTGATATAAAAAATAATATAAAACACTTTATGACTAAATAAAGAACATCTTTCGTTGAAATTATTTTTTAGTTGTTCATATAATGAATTAAATCAAAAAAACGCTACCTTGTTTTTGATAATGAAAAATACAATGTCTAACCATGCTGTTTTTTACTTGATCAGTGATGACATGCTAGTTGTGAGTCATACCACTGGCATTTATATCCGGGATACTAAAGGGCGTCGACGCATTGATACGAACTCTGGAGCCATCACCTGCAATATTGAACGCGATCATCCCACCGTAAACGCGGCATGATCAAGCAACTCGAAAGCCAGGTTGCGCTGGACCAAGTAGGTCATCTGGTCGATCTGACTCTCAGTGAACTGGATAACGTTTTTCTTTATGGACAGTCGTTAAAAAGTAATAAGAGTCTGTGTTTGATATCAAAAATTTAGAAGGTGATAGACAAAAATTTAATATATCGACAAGTAAAGAAATCATTAAAACGATCGATACTTAAAATATATCAATCACAAGTAATCCTCACGTAATAAGACCAGTTATTAACCAGTATAAAAAGTTGCGATGCATAATAATATGCATCGTTTTATAAAATAAACTGAATGGGAATAGCAATATGAAGGCATTTACTAAAAAAATTTCTCAATCTCTAGCTGCTGCCGCAGTGGTTGCAAGTGCAGTGTCAATGATGGCTATGCCAGTGCAGGCCCGTGATCTCAATGACATTCGTAACGACGTATTTCAAGTGGTTAACTCCGGTGCTTACCCTCCATTTAGTTTTGTTGACATCAAAGGCAACCTAGTCGGTTTCGATGTTGATATTGCCAAGGCTCTGGCTGAAAAGATGGGCGTAGAAGTTAACGTACAGTCATCCCCTTGGAACGGTATTATCGCCGCCATGGTCGGTGGCCGTTTTGATGCCTGTATTTGTAGCATGAGCGACACTGAAGAGCGCCGAAAAGCGGTTACTTTTACCGACCCTTACTACAGCGCAGGTCTAGCGGTTTGGGTAACGGGCGATACTGACGATGTTAACGGCCTGGGTGATTTCTCTGGCAAGCGAGTCGGCTCGACTTTGGGTGAAACTGGTAACCAATGGGCCGTGGAAAATGCTAACGGCAATTGGCGTAACCAGACCTTTCAAGGATTACCTGACATGATGAATGGCCTAACCACTGGGCGCATCGATATTATGATCGCTGATGATGTACCAGTAATGGTTGCCATTAGAGAAAACGACGCCGATATTAAAATGGTAGATGTCGGTAAATTACCGCGTTTTCCTGCGGCTATCTCCATTCAAAAAAACAAGCCTGAACTGCTTGCTGCACTTAATACGGCCCTAGCAGAAATTAAAGCTGACGGTACTTACCAGTCTGTGGTCGATAAGTGGATTGGTGTTGGTGCCAACATAGAGTAAAAGGCAAATAGAAGGTGAACCTATTGCAACGAATGCTTTAGGCCTCACCTTTTTGGTCAACACTTTGAACGTTGGCGCGCATAGCGCGACGCTGGATCGCGGTAACTAAGACACTATGCGTCACTGGTGATTAACATTTGTACGTTTTATCACTGAAAAAATGAAAAGGTAAGACCATGGATTTCAATTTAATGGTCGAGATCACGCCCCTATTGATCAAGGCGGCCTGGATCACGATCGATATTTCTGCCCGTTCACTCTTCTTTGGATTCTTTGTCGCGTGTGGATTGGTATTTTTGCAGTCTTTCCGCTTTGCTCCCATCCGCTGGTTTGCACGTGGTTATATCAGCGTAATTCGCGGAACGCCCTACTTTGTCCAATTGTTATTAGTATTCTATGGTGGGCCTAGCATTGGCTTACGACTTGACCCTATCACCTGTGGCGTCTTCGTCGGCGCTTTCAACATTGGTGCCTATATGAGCGAAGCCATTCGCGGCTCCATCGAATCTGTGAATAGCGGCCAAACCGAAGCGGCACGATCACTGGGGTTTGGCAGAGCACAAACATTGGTGTCTATTGTATTGCCTCAAGCCGCGGCACTGATGATTCGTTCTGTCGGGATATTGGCCATTGTTGTCGTAAAAAATTCCTCACTGGTTTCCATCATATCCGTGGTTGAGTTGACTTATGAAGCACAACGTTTGGTTGGTTCAACCTATAAGCCCCTAGAGATTTTCACTCTCAGTGGATTGATGTACATCATCATCGTTTACGCGGTCATGGGTATTATCGAATTAGCCTATCGTCGCGCAATGCGCTACACAACTCTATAGGAGGCCATACAGATGGAATTTGATTTCACCCCGGTAATAACCTACTTCCCAACTTTATTACAAGGCCTTGGTGTGGGCCTTCTCGTGGCTACCGTCGTTGCATTTATGTCAATTGTAGGAGGTCTGCTGGTAGCGGTAATCTCAATTTATGTCAATAAAGTGGTGAGCTGGCCTTTGCGCTTTTTTATCTGGCTATTCATGACCACACCGCTGTTGCTTCAACTCTATTTTTTGTATTTTGGACTCGGCGAGTGGATTCTCATTCCGGCTATCCTCGTTGGTATTCTTGGACTCGGTTTTCACTACATGGCTTATAATGCCGATATTTTCATTGCCACTATAAAGTCAGTGTCAAACGGTCAGTATGAGGCGTCACGATCACTTGGCTTTGGGCATGCTCGAACTATTTTCTACATCATTGTGCCGCAGGCTTTCATTCGTTCAATCCCGCAACTTGGCAATAATATGATTTTGATGGTGAAAGATACGTCTGTCTTATCTGCCATTGGTGTCGCTGAATTAGTGTATGCCTCCCAGTATGCAATCAGCGTTACATTCCGACCATTTGAGTTTTTCATCGTTATCGCGGTGATGTATTACATGGTCAATATTTTTATGGAACTCGGCCAAGCTTGGCTAGAGCGGAAAACGGCTTATCGTCGCTAAAACTTAACCGATTACAGAAAAAGGGTAGGAGACAAAATGAGTACTGAACATCAAACCGATACTCCGATGATAGAAATCCGTAATGTATACAAACGTTTTGGCGATCTAGAAGTGTTAAAAGGCATAGACTTGACGGTAAATCGCGGAAAAATCATATCCATTATTGGCCCTTCTGGATCCGGAAAAAGCACCTTACTACGCTCAGTCAACCACCTTGAGGTGATTGATCAAGGTTCAATATTTCTTGACGGAGTGCAAGTAAATAGGCCTGATATGAAGGGCTTAGCATTTGAACGACACATTAACCACATCCGTCAAAATATGGGCATGGTATTTCAACACTTCAATCTCTTCCCCCATCTCTCCACCATTGACAATGTCACCTTGGCGCCACGTAAGCTAAAGGGCATGGAGCCAAAAATGGCCCGTGAATGGGGCATGGAATTGCTTGACCGAGTTGGCCTTGCTCAAAAAGCTGACGTATTTCCTAACTGGTTATCAGGTGGTCAAAAGCAACGAGTGGCCATTGCTCGGGCGCTGGCTATGAAGCCCAAAGTAATGCTATTTGATGAAGCGACGTCAGCCTTGGACCCAGAGCTGGTTGAAGAGGTTAACTTGGTAATGCGTGGACTAGCAGAAGAACATATGACCATGCTGATTGTGACACATGAAATGGGATTTGCGCGCGATGTTTCGGACTGGGCCATGTTTATGGATGGCGGCGTAGTGGTTGAAGAATGCCCACCACAAAAACTGTTTAGCAATCCAGATCAAGAACGCACTCAAAACTTCTTGAAGACACATTTGAAGAGATGACGAAGTCTATATAAATCGTCAAAAGCACCATTATGATGCTGCGTACAAAGCATCATAATGTCTGCAAAATATGACCTTTCTTAGAGTAATACTCCAGTCTAAATATTTGAAAACACGCTTTATGATCTAGAGGGAAAACAATGGATAGGAGGAAGATAATAAACTCAGATAAAATGCTAAGTGTTGCCAATTAGCAATACCGTTGTGGATCATCGTCATACAGACACTTGGCGATATTCGATGGTGTCTATGAAGTAGGTTTTCTCCCCTGCGGATAAACGAATAACAACCTCATCGCCTTGTTGTTTTTTCAGCAAAGCCTTGGCCACTGGAGAATCTATACTGATATAAGAAAAATCATGATCTAACTCATCTGGCCCAACGATTCGGTGTGTGCGTAATTCCCCTTCTTCATTCTCTAGCGTTACCCAAGCACCAAAAAAAATTCGAGTCTGATCTGTTGGCAAACGATCAACCACCGTACAAACATCCAAACGTTTTTCTAAATATCGAACGCGACCATCAATTTCGCGTAACTGCTTCTTGCCATATATATATTCCGCGTTTTCTGAACGATCGCCTTGCGCTGCGGCTTCTCGAACCGTTTCTGTCACAGCAGGGCGCTTCTCTTTCCACAAAAACTTTAATTCAGACAACAAGGCTTGAGCACCTTCTTTGGTGATATAGGCAGACTTTGGCGGAGAGGGCGGGCGATAACGACTCATGAAAAAAACTCAACGGTGGCGTAATTAAAAATAAAAATGCCGTCGGGTTAAACACCCAACGGCATTTTACTTAGGCAAGAATATTAAGATTCTTGTTTATGAACATGCACATCCATTTGTGGGTATGGGATGCCAACACCACGTTCGTCAAATGTGTATTTGATTTTCTCCAACAAATCCGCACGCACTGTCCAGTAATCGCCAGACGCAACCCAAGGGCGTAAGAAGAAGTTCACTGAACTATCCGCTAATTCAGACACCGCAATCACACAGGCAGGGTCTTTTAAAATACGCTCATCCGCATTAACAATGTCTTCCATAATTTGTTTTGCTAGACGAATATCGGCGTCATAACTAATACCAACGACAAGGTCTAAACGACGAGTAGACTCTCTTGAGAAGTTCACGATGGAACCGTTCATTACTGAAGAGTTTGGCACGATAATCACACGATTATCAGGTGTCTTGAGGTAAGTATGGAACAACTCTATACGATTCACGGTTCCCATTTGGCCACCCGCATCAATAAAATCGCCTGAACGGAATGGGCGTAACAAAATGATAAGAACACCAGAAGCAAAGTTTGACAACGAACCTTGCAATGCAAGGCCAACCGCTAAACCAGCAGCACCCAAAATCGCAATAAAGGATGTCGTTTCAACACCAATTTGCCCAAGTGCCATTAAGGCAATACCAGCAAACATTAAGGCGAATAAAATACTTGATGCAAATCCCGCAACCGCTTTATCGACAGAAGACTTAAGCAGTCGATTTTCACACCATTTAGCTACTTTAGAGGCAATATATTTACCCACAAAGAAAATAACAATACCAACAATTAAGTTCATAACACTATCAACCAGCCAAGGCATTAACTCAGAGCCTTGCTCAAAAAACGCCTGCATATCATTCATCATATCTAAACCCATCCACTTCAATTATTAACTCAATTAGACCAAATAATCCGTTTTAAACCGCCATTCATCCAGCAGTACTTCTAATCGTTCAATCCCACTTTTATTAAAAGACACACAAGAGTGCCCATCAACTAAGCACGTCCCTCTAACTCCAGACTCATCAAGCAACAAGCATTGCTCTCGCAGAACATCTAACGCTTCATTATCTCTAATGTTCATGCCAATGAAAGCATGCCACTCATGCTCGGGCAAACACCCTTGAACAGCCCTTACTAATAGATCGACACATTGTTCTTTCGTTAATCTATAGTAAGGGACTTTTGACTTATGACGAATAAAAAAAACCATCAAAGAAGCTAAAAGTAGAAAGAGAAAAACAATAGATACAAGCAACTCAATCAGCATCGCTAAAAAGAGTAAGCCATTAATGCCACTTTGGCGCGTGCCAGATGCTCAGCATGTTCTTTTTCATACGCGTCCATTTCCTTACTAAATTTCACCTTTGCCTCTTTAGGCAAGTCTTTCCATTGCTCATGCGTTGGAATATGCAGCGTCTTTTCCGTAACGATATAAAAAGCAGAAATATCCTCATGCTCCGATAAATCTTCACTCAATTGATCAAGTAAATTCTTGATTCTAATGCTCGCTTCAATCCAGTTTATTTCATCCGTACCCGCCACTTTTAGCAGCACACGAACGCTGTCAATACGCTTTTGGCGCTCTTCAATAAAGCGATTTTCGCCCGCCAGAAGACTGTCTTCTCGACGTCGGTTTAACTTAAGTTGGTGACGAATAAACCAAATAGAGATCGCCATAATCCCAACAGATAAAAGTAAGGCCATTAAAAATGCAGTAAAAGACATAATTCATCCAAATAAATAAAAATATACCGTCTGGTCACCATAATGATCAGCCTGTATTGCAGTTATACCATCATACCGATTACCAGTACTCAGAGAACGCTCAATAAATACTCAGAACGGTACTGAAATATCTAACACGTTCAACAAATCATCATAAAGCGCAGGCGTCGAGACCAAAAGTCCTTCACCATTCACCACCTCAGGCCAAGCGCCAATTTTAGGCAAGTAACCGCCAACCGTTGCACCCGCTTCTTCTGCAATTAGAGCCCCAGCCGCCATATCCCAAGGTTGTACACTTTCAAAATAGGCGTCCAGACGCCCAGCTGCTACCCAACATAAGTCCAGTGCAGCAGAGCCATTACGGCGGATATCTTGGCAATGATGCAACACACGAGAGACACGCTCCACTATGGGAGACAACGCTGTTTTTTGATAAGGAAAACCAGTCGCAACCAATGCATTCCTAAGCTCTTTGGCACCAGAAACCGACAGTTTTTTATCATTACAATAAGCACCTGCCCCTTTAACCGCCCAGAAGCATTCACCTAAGAAAGGCGCATTCACCACACCTAAAATACGTTGCTGACCAATAAAAAGACCAATCGACACAGCAACATGAAGATGACCATGGGCAAAGTTTACCGTACCGTCAATAGGATCAATCACCCAAACTGGCGTTTCATCAGCAATTCCCCCAAGATTCATATTAGGGGACGATTCTTCTGACAAGATACGATGAGAAGGATAACGCTCAGCAATACTCGAACATAGGTACTGATCGACCGCTAAATCCGTAGATGTCACCAATTCATGATCTGCTTTATAGTCACGGACAAACACTGAGTTTTGCCTCGCTTCTATGACTAACCTCCCTGCCGTTATCGCAAGATTTTTCGCAAACCCCAACCACTCTACATGCTCTTTAGACATGAAAAACACCTTGTATAAAAAATAGTGGGGGTTAAGCCAATCTAGCATTTACCCAGCTTGAAATATCCTTTACTTGCTCAGGACAAACAGCATGAGGCATGTCATAACTCTGATACGAAACCGCAAAGTTTTTTGACAGCAGACGATCACGAGCTTGTATTGCCAACACTGGAGCCACTACAGCATCTTGTAAACCATGGTGAATCAAAATTGGAGTCAGACCATTAGGGCACTCCGACGCATCTGGTACGTCATCGCCATTCACTAGATAAGTTGATAGCGCCATGACACCCGCTAATGTGTGCTGAGTTCGTAGCGCGGTTTGGTAAGCAATCACCCCACCCTGTGAAAACCCAGCCAATATAATACGGCTAGGGGCAATCCCTTTATCAATTTGATCCTGTATCAAATCTGCCACTTGGCAACAAGACTCATCAATATTTGCCATGTCTACTTTTCTATCTAGCGTCATTTCATAAATGTCGTACCACGCACGCATAACCATGCCACCGTTTACCGTCACGGGTCGCTTGGGAGCATGGGGAAAAACAAAACGCACTTTGAGGTCTGGTGACAACGACATAGCCGGAACCAAGGATTCAAAATCGTGTCCGTCCGAGCCAAGACCGTGCAACCAAATAATAGCCGCATCCGGCTGACTGTTTGTTTCTACTAAGACAGATGGCAGTAATTCGCTCATTCTTAACACTCCAAAAAAATAGGCTATCGCAATTTGCCATAGCCTATCATATTGACGTTTTCCACTCGACTGTTGACGAGTAACTACCGATCTAATGTTCAACAGGAAAGCGCATTTCAATTACTTCCTGCTTTTTATTTAATTTAAAAAGAACATCCGCACGTTCCGGCATCACAGCCAACATATGACGTGTCAAACGCTCGTAATATTGCATAAAACGTTTTAATTCATCACAAGACATTATTTTTAAATCAATCGTATCAAGCAAGATCCCATGAATGTCATGAAGATGGTCTTCCAACATTCGCTCCTGTTTATTACGCCAATGATATACAACGTCATAACTAGGCGCTTGCATCCATGCCATGAGGTCTATTTTTGCAAACAGCTTCTGATAATCGTCTTTCAACAGTTGATTAACCGTGTTTCGCCACACCCCATCGGCATCCATTTCTTTCTCAAGTTGATTTATCGGACGATAGAGAGTGTCATTTATAGGCGGCGCACCAACACACCACCCTTCGAATAAAACCACATCAACGGGGCCTTGAACTTCTTGCCATAAATGCACCGCTTTTCGATCATCAACCGATTTATCAAAACAAGGAAACTTCATTACCTCCCCATCCTTCAGGTTTTTCAGTCTTTCAAAAAGCGTCAACGCAAAAGCAACATCATGCGTTCCAGGCACACCTCGAACAGAAAACATAGAAGTCGTATCATTCGAAAATTTAAGCCGATCATGATACGTGCTGTATAAATCATCTAAGCTCAACACAATACAATTCAGATCAAAACCTTTATTCAATATGCGGCTAACAACACTACAAAAAGTTGTTTTACCACACCCTTGCGCACCGCCAACGCCAACAATTAAGGGCCCTCTTCCACTCCCCGATTTTTGGCTCAACCAAGTGGCAAAAGGCAGATACAAAGGATCTATCTGATCTATCAATGACGCATCCGCATACAAACAACTCAAGGTTTGTTCCACTTCAAAGCGTAACCGATGGGACAAAGGATCGGGCATACTTAGATTCGTACTGTTAAATTTTTCCTGCCGTTTTAACATAATAAACACCTCCTGCACGGTTTGCTCTGCTGAGTATAGTAAACCCTGAGAAAGTTGATCAAATTTTACACAACTAAGAAAAAGGTAAGGTTAACTGAAGCGGTTTTGGTGGTGACAATCGATAACCAACACCAATAAGGCGCACTGGACGTCGATAGCGCTCATATGCCTGTTGCAATAGCGCCAAAAACACATCATCGGATAATTTATTTTTGATGGGCTGCTCTATCGTTGTTTGCTTAAAATCATCAAACTTCATCTTGAGATAATACTTACTCAGTTGTGATTCAAAGTTTCGTCCTGTCATACGTTTTTTTAAATCGCTTAGCAAAATAGGTAACACTGTTTGGCATTCTTTGAGGTCCGGTAAGTCTTTTGAAAAAGTATGCTCGACTGAGATGCTTTTTCTTTCTCGCGAGATGGAAACAGGGCGATCATCAATGCCAAGTGCGAACTGAGACAAACGAAAAGCCATGCTGCCGAAGTTTTTTTGTAACACAACAAAGTCTAACGTTTGTAAATCAGCACAGTTGAATACGCCCAATACGGCCAGCTTCTCCTGGGCTACACGGCCAATACCAGAAATTGACTTAACAGGTATCGTTGAGACAAATTCAAACTGCTTCTCAGGTGTTACTACAGTTAAGCCGTCCGGCTTATCCCAATCACTTGCCACCTTCGCAATAAACTTATTAGCCGCCACTCCTGCAGAAACCGTAATACCAACTTCCAACCATATTCTTGAGCGTATTTCCTCAGCAATCCGTGTGGCGCTGCCTTGAAAGTGTGGCGAATCCGTCACATCAAGATACGCTTCATCCAAGGATAAAGGCTCAATAATATCGGTAAACTCTCGCAAAATAACGTGCATTTGCTCAGAGGCCGTTCGGTACTTATGCATATTACCAGGTAGCACTCGCAATGCTGGGCATAGGCGTTTGGCAACCGATGTTGGCATAGCGGAACGAACGCCATAAACTCGAGCAGCATAATTCGCTGTAGAAAGAACGCTGCGAGTATTTTCCGGCCCTCCAATGGCGATAGGAATATCTCGCAAACTTGGGTCATCACGCATTTCTATCGCAGCGTAAAAACAATCCGCATCAACATGAATAATTTTTCGATTTTGCAACATATCTTTCAAAAAATACTGTATAAAAAAACAGTATACATTAATTAATAACAGACACTCCACAGCACAAAAAAATGTAAATTTGCCTCTAGAAAAAACCCCCTTATTACAAAATCCCCTAAACAATCTAAAAAAATGCACCTAAAGAGCCGTTTTACTATCAAAAACAAAGAAAAAGCGTTTTTTTCGATGCCCAAACATGGACGCTAGAGCGTAAAATGGTTTACATTTTGTTCATTAGATTAGCCATGTTGAAAAACAAAGGGATTTTCGAACAAATTATTCAGTTAATTCCTGCAGCAGTATCTCGCTTAATTGAAACAGCACTATGCAACACATACTATTTTTCAACGCAGGATATTAAGGTAAAGACATCCATACAAAGGGCACCACCATGACACGAACACTTCGAATTTTTTTAATAGCCATAGGTGCAATAATTCTCGCCGGTTGTCAAAATCTTAACCAACCAGGGACGGCGGGAACAGGCTCTCCTTGTACTACTGTCGCTCCGTGTAACGGCAACACTGTTGGAAATAGCTCACCTTACGGTTACGCTCAAAACGGTGCGCTAAATGCAAACAACACCATTGCCGTTATTAAACAAGAGCCTATTGTTGTCACTGCAACTGGCTATGCCGCCATGATGACAAGTAAGCGCCTATCCAAATCTCAAGCTCGCATCATGACGCTACGTAGTTCAATGCTAGATGCTTACCGAAACTTATCTGAACGCGTTTATGGCTTGAAAATCGACGGCTCCAGCTCGTTGAGCAATATGGTGATGCAAAACGATGAGCTAAGAACGTATGTTGATGCTTATTTAGTGGGTGCCAAAGTCGTGTCACAACGTGAACATGAAGATGGTACGTTCGAAACAGTCGTTGAAATGGCGCTACAAGAAAATTTCCGTCAATGTATAAGCTCTCCTAACGGCATACAATCTAATCCAAACTGTAGTGTTCAGCCTGGCTACCGTGCAATCAACGTTGAGAATTCCACACCGACGACTAACTTCTATAGCATTGAATAATGATACTGTCCTTGAAGTACTTATTAATCATTGCTATCGCCTTATCTTTACCTCTCACCGTTTTTTCAAAAACGGTTGATGCGGTCGGTGAAGCGGTTATTTATAACGACGATGTGACCGATGCGCGCTATCGAGCCACTCAGCAAGCGATAAAACAAGCCGTTCTTGAATCAGGCTCTAGAGTCAATGTTAAAGATGAACTTTATAATGGTGAACTCGAGTCTAGTCTAGAAATACGAAGTTCAGGACACGTCCAAAAGGCCCGTATCATTTCTGAAGAGCAAAACGGCGATTTCCTTAGGGTCGTTGCTCGTGTTGATGTCACACCAGACTCTCAGTGCAGCACAGGCCCAACAAGTTATTATAAAAAAACCGTTGGTATTACTGGGTTTGAGCTACAAACCCCCCAGCAAGCAAGACTGGGGGAGCTGAGCAATATATCTAGGGAACTTCCCAAAGGCCTAGCGGATGAAATAAATAAGCAGGGCTATCTACGAGCGCTGACAGCCACAAACATTGCTATCTACCCCGATCTGTTAAATGCGCCTTCTTCTACAAACTACGATGGCTCCTTAACGAACGTCACACGAATCAGCGAACAACTTGGCGTTCAATATATTGTCAGCGGCGTTATTAGAGATATTGGTGAGGTTTATTTAAGACGCCCTAATGATAAAGACGAAAAAGACGCTTTAGACGAAGGAATTGATAAAGAAAGAAACTTTGTGGTCGATATATATATATATGATGGTTTCAGTGGCGCGCTATTGTTCGAGCACAGATACAGCGAGATAGGGAACTGGGATATATCCGATCACGCAAGAATTGGTTTTGGAAGCGCAAAATTCTGGACAGTGCATTATGGCAAAGTAGTACAGCAAGCATTAAAAGAAAGCGCTTTAGATACAAGTGAGCAGCTTCGCTGCCAGCCTTTTATTGCTAATATTTTTCGCACAGAAGGTAACAGAATACATATATCAGCAGGGTCATTGGCAGGAATCAAACAAGGTGATAAGTTCAACGTTTATCGTCGTTATGAGGTGTTTAATCAACTTCAATCCGCTCAAACTCAGCTGAATAATGCCAATATCAGTGTTACAATAAAACAAGTACAACCCAACTTCTCAGTTGGAGAGCTTATTGTTGACTCTCACATTTTAAACGTTCAACAACAAGATGTCGTAATAGCCTGGTAATTTTTATACAACTACGCCCACACAACCAAGGGCGATTTTTTTGATTTTTAGGACAGATACAATGAATAACGAACTACTACACCACTTAGAACAACGCATCAATGAAGCTGTAGAAGAGATTGGTTCACTACGCAAACGCATTGCTGAATTAGAAATGCAAAACTACGAACTTAGCGAAGAAAAAAGTGACATTCAAAACGCCCTAACTCAAACAAAAGAACAGCAATCTAATTGGGAGTCTTCTCTTTCCCAAATGCTGAACCGCTTAAACCAAATGGATGACAAAAAATGAAATCACTTCTACTTGCAGCTTTAGTTCTAGTTAGTGCGAACGCATCAGCTGAAGGTCAAATTGCGAGTTTAGTAAATTTTGAATCCACAGCAACTCGACCAGACAGTCGCAACGAACAGAGCAATGTTACCTCCATAGGCTACGCCGCAATGGAATACACCTTGCCTGAAAACATCTCTTTTTATGGTGGTTTTTCATTTGTAATTGGGGAGAATTTTGAAAGCGGCGCGACGGTAGGATCACGCTTTTACAGTGCTACGCCAGCCTTTCAGATATTCCCAGGCATTCCAATGTGGTCATTTATTGGCGGCGGCATTTCATTTTTAGAAGACACCGTATACTACCCAGAAGCTGGATTTCGTATTGCAGCCTCCGATACATCGCGACTAGATGTCTATGTAAAGATATTAAACAGTAGCAATGAAACCTATGACAAACACGTCATGATTGGGGCAGGACTTACCTTCTAAGCAAAATGAAATTATTACCTATTTTTATCGCTGGCTTCTTAATTACGACGGTTTACGTTTGGCAGCAAAACGGAGACACTATTTCTGTCACCCTACCAAGCGAAGATCAGCAAAAAGAAATGATTGGCACAAGCAATACACCAAGTATTTCGCTGACTCCAATAAAAAATTGAGCTTTGTTTTTTATGGAACAACTTATTGCCAAACTCGAAGCAAGAATTAACTGGCTAACAAAGCAGCTAGACAATGCTAACGAAGAAATACAAAAATTAAACGGAAAGAACACCTCTTCCATTGAGTACAGCGCATCGATGGATTTATTGCAACATATGGCAGGTCGCTCAACAGAAGATCAATTGCAGCTTTATATTGAAGACTCTCTTGACCTTTTAAGCCCAGCGCCCGCCCCTAAGCAAGCAATTAAAGTAGATGCGGTTGAACACCAACTCAACTTTGACTTATTGCACGAGCATGCTGATAGCAGCAGCACCACAACCACGACAACAGAACAGATTGATTACATGACCACACAACAACCTGAGCTTAACGGCTTGCAAGAAGATGACAAACTAGTCGATAACGACACTAGCGTACCAGAAGCAAGTGACAGCACGACTAAGACCGCGACCTTGACGCCAGAGCAAAAGAAACGTCAAAAAAATCAAAAAAACAATCGCCGTCTTATCAAAATGCTTGAAGACCGTTATCCCAAAGCGTTCGACTGGAATCAACCTAAGCCACTGAAGGTCGGTATAGACAAAGATATGGTGCTGGACGATGACTTTAATACCAGCAAGCAAAAACGCTCTCTCGCGGCCTACACGCGCTCAGACAGATATAAGAAGTGCCTTCTATCTGGCCAGCCGCGTGTAGACTTAGAGGGTGTCGCTGTTAACAACGAACCTGCTTTACCCGAATCGATGATTCCTAAAAAAGCAAGGACCACACCTACAAGCAGACCTGCAACCACTGGCAGACCGGCAAAAGAGAAAACAGCCTCAGCCCAACCAGCAAGAAGCAGACAAAAGCCTCAAGCTAAAAACGATATCAAACCAAAAGCCAAAAATATCAAAAGCACACCGAAGACAGAAGATATTTATGATAATTTGTCTCCAGAAGAGCGCATGAAAGCAAAACTGGAAAAATTATTAAATAAATCCTAAAAAACTATTTACATAGTTAGGCGCGGCATATACTATGTGCCGCGCTGCTGTGGAGGGGTTCCCGAGTGGCCAAAGGGAGCAGATTGTAAATCTGCCACGAAAGTTTCGGTGGTTCGAATCCACCTCCCTCCACCATTAGCGCTTTTCTTTATAGATCAATATCTTATCTATAAAAATACGGTCTATTTCTAGACATAATTAAAAAACCTTCGCTCAATTACTCCACTTAAAAGTAACACTCACCCTACAACCCACAACAATCTTCACACCAAATCCACCACCCAAAAAATCACTCACTAATTTCTAGCCAATCACACAAAACAATACTCAAACCAAAAGCCCCGACACACCCATCACATACTCAAGACCCACACCTGCCACACACTCAAAACCCTACACACAACCCTTACACATTTAACGCCGTAGAGAGCTAACGCACAAAGAAAATAGATAGACGATAGACGATAGACGATAGACGATAGACGATAGACGATAGACGATAGACGATAGACGATAGACGATAGACGATAGACGATAGACGATAGACGATAGACGATAGACGATAGACGATAGACGATAGACGATAGACGATAGACGATAGACGATAGACGATAGACGATAGACGATAGACGATAGACGATAGACGATAGACGATAGACGATAGACGATAGACGATAGACGATAGACGATAGACGATAGACGATAGACGATAGACGATAGACGATAGACGATAGACGATAGACGATAGACGATTTTGAATTGCTATCTAGAAAGAAACAAGAAATAACACGAAGAAAAGAAGAGGTGATTTATGAAAAGAATGGTGGGCCGTACTGGATTCGAACCAGTGACCAATTGATTAAAAGTCAACTGCTCTACCAACTGAGCTAACGGCCCGCTCATAAACTTTATTTTTACAACAATCTAATGGTCGGAGTAGAGAGATTCGAACTCCCGACATCCTGCTCCCAAAGCAGGCGCGCTACCAGACTGCGCTATACTCCGAAATGGCTCCTCGAACTGGACTCGAACCAGTGACCCAATGATTAACAGTCATTTGCTCTACCAACTGAGCTATCGAGGAATTAATCAGATAATGCAGAGTTAAGCATTGGGATAGTGGTGGGCCGTACTGGATTCGAACCAGTGACCAATTGATTAAAAGTCAACTGCTCTACCAACTGAGCTAACGGCCCGACTATCAGAGTAATGGGGTGGACGATGGGGCTTGAACCCACGACCGCCGGAATCACAATCCGGAGCTCTACCGACTGAGCTACGCCCACCATTACTAGGTGATGATAAAATTAATGGTCGGAGTAGAGGGATTCGAACCCCCGACATCCTGCTCCCAAAGCAGGCGCGCTACCAGACTGCGCTATACTCCGATGGCTCCTCGAACTGGACTCGAACCAGTGACCCAATGATTAACAGTCATTTGCTCTACCAACTGAGCTATCGAGGAACTAATTTTATCTTGTTCGCAACAACTTCCTATTAGGAAGATGGCGGAGGAGGAGAGATTCGAACTCTCGGTAGGCTACTAACCTACGCCAGTTTTCAAGACTGGTGCATTAAACCGCTCTGCCACCCCTCCGTTGCGAGCGAGGTGTATAATACTGATTTGAGATTTCAGTGCAATGTTTTTTTGAAAAAAACTTAACTTTTTTCACTTACATAGCCTTGGTCAGGAGCAGAACGAATCCAAACATTGGAATACCAGTAATAATGCTTAGCCGAATTATCCGGCATAGTGCAGTTAATTCGACCACGACCAACGCCGAAAGGCTTACTCGCTGTGGCGATCACTTCATTTTCGGAAACCCAATCTAATGACGCCTTACCTTGTCCTGCCACGTAACACACCAAGTCTTTTAGGCGATATTTACCGTCTTTAAACGTTAAGCGAATAGACACGGGTTTATCTGTCGCAAAGTCACCACCGGCTTGTTCCGCAAGCAAAGGCATTGGCTTAGCATCTAGCTTTGTTTTTAATGTGGATAATTTTGCATACGCGCCAGAAGCAGGAAAACGAGGTAAATTTTCGAAATCAGAGTCCGCGCTCACCACACCTGATTGCTGACCAAATGCCATCACCCCTCTTTCTTCCATCATGGTTCGAATCGTACGATTAGATTCACCATAGGGATAAGCCAGCATTTTAGGTGAATGCCCTAGATTCTTAATGAGCAGCGCTTCAACCGTGTCCACTTCTTTTGTCATTCGTGATAACCAAGCGTCGTCAGACTCACCTTCTTCTTTGCGCAGCATATAAGGATGGCGGATAGTATGGTTCGCAAACACACCGCCAGACGCTTCCATCTCCTTCATTTGCTCCCACGTCAAAAAGCTACGGCTTTTGCGTTCAACGGGTTCAGTATTAATAAACACAGTAAAAGGAAAGTTCCTTTCTTTTAAGATAGGAAAGCCCGCTTGATAAATACTACGATAGGCATCATCAAAAGAAATCGCGACGGCTTTTTCAGGTAATGCCTTATGGGCTTGTAAATCGTCCAATGCAGAACGCAGATCAACCACCTGAAAACCAGCGTTTTTCAAATAGTCCATGTGCTCAGTAAATTGCTCTGGCGTAACAGAAGTCGATTTAGGTGAACTGACACTTACATGGTGATATTGAAGAACAGGTAAATAATCCTGAGCTTGAACCGCCATACTGACGCTCATTGCACCAAACAAGATGCCGTAGTGAAACTTTGACAACATACCTTTTCCTTTTTGGTTAATATTTGTCCTCATTCTACGCGACGAATAGACAGAATGACCAGTGCAGCAACCAACGATAGACACAAACTGTTATGGCCATATTGCTACACCACTGCATCTACTTTTATTCAGGCCTCAGCCCTACACTCATTGAACACATATCACTCGTTATCAACATTAAGTATAGGTAAGTCAGGGGTAATCACATGAGCAGAGCTGAATTTCACACGCAACTCGACACACAACTACAAACGCTTAAACAACAAGGCCTCTACAAACAAGAGCGCCCTCTTATTACACCTCAAGCCAGTCAAATTACGACAGCAGACAATCGTCCGTTAATCAACTTATGTGCAAACAATTATCTTGGGCTAGCGAATGACAGTGACGTAACAACAGCGGCGCATAAAGCACTAGACGATTATGGCTATGGTATGGCCTCTGTCCGTTTTATTTGCGGCACTCAAAACATTCACACTGAGCTGGAAAAAAGTCTCAGTAACTTCCTTCAGATGGAAGACACCATCCTGTACTCATCTTGCTTTGATGCCAACGCAGGACTGTTTGAGACATTACTTGGTAAAGAAGACGCGATCATCAGTGATGCGTTAAATCATGCCAGCATTATTGACGGAATTCGCTTATGTAAAGCAAAGCGCTATCGCTATGCTAACAATGACATGAAAGAGCTCGAAGCGAACCTTCAACAGGCCGACAAAGAGGGCGCTAGAACCAAGCTCATCGTCACTGATGGTGTTTTTTCCATGGACGGTATTATTGCGGACCTAAAGTCCATCTGCGACCTTGCGGACAAATACGATGCGCTCGTCATGGTAGATGACTCCCACGCGGTTGGTTTCTTAGGTGAGAATGGTCGTGGTAGCCATGAATATTGTGGCGTACTAGGCCGAATCGACATTATTACTGGCACATTAGGAAAAGCCCTTGGTGGCGCATCGGGTGGTTATACCAGTGCCTCTAAAAACATTGTGGATTGGTTACGTCAACGCTCTCGTCCATATTTGTTTTCTAATTCATTGGCGCCTGTTATTACCGCCACCAGCATAAAAATCCTTGAATCACTTCAAAAAGGGGGTGCCGCTCGTCAGCAGCTAAAAAACAACAGCCTTTACTTTCGTACCAAGATGAGCGACTTAGGGTTTAACCTAGTACCTGGCGACCACCCAATCATTCCCGTTATATTAGGAGACGCAACACTCGCTCAAGAGATGGCAAGTGCGCTATATATAGAAGGGATTTTTGTCACCGGATTTGCTTATCCCGTTGTGCCGATGGGAAAAGCTAGAATTCGAACACAAATGTCAGCCTCACTAACAACGGAACAACTCGATCAAGCCATTACTGCTTTTGCGAAAGTCGGTCGCGAAATGGGTATTATTGAAGGAATAAAATAATGAAAACGCTTGCTAAGCTTCATGCCAAAAAAGGCATTTGGATGACAGAAGTAGCCCAACCAGAATGCGGCCACAATGATGTTGTTATCAAAATACGAAAAACCGCTATTTGCGGAACAGACATGCATATTTATCATTGGGACGACTGGGCACAAAATACCATTCCTGTACCAATGACCGTCGGTCATGAGTTTGTTGGTGAAATCACCGAGATTGGCCCAGAAGTATCAGGGTTCAAAATCGGCGATCGCGTCTCAGGCGAAGGCCATATTACCTGCGGTCACTGTCGAAACTGTCGTGCAGGACGTCGTCACCTTTGCCGTAAAACACTAGGCGTTGGCGTGAACCGTACTGGCGCGTTTGCCGAATATTTAGTCATTCCTGCCAGCAATGCCTACAAAATCCCTGACAACATCAGTGATGAAATGGCGGCAATCTTCGACCCGTTTGGAAATGCGACTCATACCGCTCTGTCCTTTGATTTGATCGGTGAGGATGTCTTAATCACCGGCGCAGGCCCCATTGGCGCCATGGCCGCCGCCATTGCAAAGCATGTTGGTGCTCGCAATGTGGTGATTACCGATGTAAATGATTTTCGTCTAGGGCTTGCGAAAAAAATGGGCGCGACTCGAACGGTGAACGTTAGCAAAGAGTCTTTGAAAGACGTCATGAATGAAATAGGCATGCACGAAGGCTTTGATGTTGGATTGGAAATGTCCGGCAATGATCAAGCATTTCGCTCTATGTTAGAAAATATGAATCATGGCGGAAAAATTGCCATGCTCGGCATTCCAGCAAAAGACACGCTAATAGATTGGAACCAAGTCATTTTTAAAGGCCTGATTATTAAAGGTATCTATGGACGTGAAATGTACGAAACTTGGTACAAAATGGCCGCTATGTTGCAATCTGGTTTAGACATCAGCCCCATTATTACGCACCGCTTTAATGTAGACGAATTCCAAAAAGGCTTTGATACTATGGCGTCAGGCCAATCTGGCAAAGTGATCCTGGATTGGAATTAAATCCGCTAGGTTATTGCGTCTAGAAGATGATCGCGTTAGCGTAATTCTTTTAGACGCAAACAGAGCAAGAACATGTTAGAAATTGGCACTCAAACACACCCGCTCCCCCATCAAGACGCACTCTATGTTTTGCTACATCGTAATCAAGTGCTGGTTGAACAAGACAATCTTTTTTTAATACCTTTCACACACTTTCAACCAAACTCAAAAATGAGTGCCATTTACTGTGGACAGTGGCAGGGCCAAGATGTCTTTGTTTGCCGTTTTGAATCCGTACCAAAAGGCTTTACGGAAGTAGGCTTAAGAGAACTGCTCTTCTTACAAGATCAGGATCATTACCTTCTATTAAGTCGCGCTCATCAATTATCAACGTGGGACAGAGACCATCAATTTTGTGGACGATGTGGAACACCCATGCAAGAAAAACATATAGCGGAACACACTAAGATTTGCCCGACGTGTAATTTGCGTCATTACCCACGAATTTCGCCTTGCATCATTGTATCAATCTGCAAAGACGACCATATTTTACTGGCCCGTGGACTTCACGCACCCAAAGGTAAATTCAGTAATATTGCGGGGTTTGTCGAAGCGGGTGAAACATTAGAGCAAGCTGTGGCACGTGAAGTGCGTGAAGAAGTAGGGCTTGAAATCACCAACATTCGCTATGTAGACAGTCAACCTTGGTCTTTTCCTCATCAACTTATGGTCGGCTTTTTTGCGGATTACGTTGCTGGTGAAATCACTCCCGCACCAGGAGAAATTGATGAGGCGAATTGGTACCACATCGACAATTTACCTCACATACCCAACAGCGCGACCATTTCAGGACAACTAATCACCCATCATATTGCGCATATTAACAATAAAAAATAGTTCATAAATAAAGCAGCAGTAAGTAAACACTTACCGCTGCTTGCCATATTATTGTCATAATTAGCCGTTACTGTAGCCGCACTCATTTTATCCCTCCGGAGAAGAATCATGCGTTTACCCATTGCATTACCTTTATGTGCCACCGTGGCATTACTTGGTGGCTGCGCCACGTCTAATAATGAACAAGCTGGTGCCACGACTTCCATCGAATTAAGTTTCCTCGGTCGTTATGAGTCAGGCATTTTTGATGGCAGCGCGGCAGAAATAGTGGCATACGATGCTAAAACGCAAGAAACCTTTGTAATAAACGCCAATTCGGGCAAAGTCGATGTGCTGTCCATGAGCAATCCCGCTGCGCCATACAAAATCAAAACACTTGATGTCAGTGCAGACGTGGCCGCGTTAACCGGTTTATCCCTTGGCGCTGCCAATAGCGTTAGTGTCCATAGCGGCATCATGGCCGCTGCTATTGAAGCCAAGCCAAAACAAGACATGGGGTACATCGCTTTTTATAACATCAATGACCATACCTTTATCACTGCGGTAAAAGTCGGCGCACTACCAGACATGGTGACCTTCTCGCACGATGGCAAACAGGTGATTGTTGCCAACGAAGGCGAGCCTAATGATGAATACACCGTAGACCCAGAAGGCAGCGTAAGCATCATTACCTTACCCAATGACATCACGACATTAACGCAAAGCGATGTTACTCAAGTGACGTTTCGTGATTTTAACAACGGCGGCTCGCGCGCGTCAGAACGACCTGACGGACTGCGTATTTTCGGCCCTAATGCCAGTGTTGCTCAAGACTTAGAGCCAGAATACGTCACAGTTTCTAAAGACAACCGCTATGCCTTTGTATCACTGCAAGAAAACAACGGCATTGCAAAAATCGATCTTATGAAAAAGTCGGTGTCCACCATTTGGGCATTAGGCACAAAAGATTATAACCAAACGGGCAACGAACTAGACGTCAGCGACAAGGATAAAACCATTCAGCTGAAAAACTGGCCAGTATTGGGCTTATATCAACCAGACACCATCGCATCTTACACCGTATCAGGTAAAACCTACTTAGTAACAGCAAACGAAGGTGACTCAAGAGACTACAAAGGCTTCAGCGAAGAATATCGCGTGAAAGAGTTAGCCGACGAGCTAAACAGTCGTCTTGCCCTAACCAGTCCACTAAAACACGAGATTGAAGGTAAGCTGGACGATTCAAGAAATCTTGGTCGCATGAAATTTACCAGCACGCTAGGCGCGCAAGATTGCAAACTCACAAAAGGCGCACCGAATAACTGCACCTACACGCAACTGTATGGCTACGGCGCCCGTTCTTTTTCCATCTTGAGCGGCGACACCGGCGAGCAAGTATTTGATAGTGGCAGTGATTTCGAACGCATTACCGCAAAAGCATTGGGCGAAAAAGGCTTCAATGCTTCAAACGACTCAAACAAAACAGATGCACGCAGTGATGACAAAGGACCTGAGCCTGAAGCCTTAACCGTAGGTCAAATTGACGGTCGCACTTATGCTTTTATTGGACTTGAACGCGTGGGCGGTATCATGGTGTATGACATTACCGTACCCAAGAAAAGTCAGTTCATTCAATATTTAACCAGCCGAGATTTCGACGCCAAAGTAGATACCTCTGCAGCAGGCGACCTTGGGCCTGAAGGCATGGCTTTTGTTTCAAAAGAAGACAGCCCAAGCGGGCAAGCATTATTGATTGTTGGCAACGAAGTAAGCGGAACCACCTCCGTTTATGGCATTTCGCCCAGTAAATAAAAAACCTTGAACACAGGATTTCAGCCCCCTTTTTGGGGGCTTTTTACGTTTAATATAAGCCGAAATTCCACTAGGGAATTCATCTCACTGTCTCTATACTAGCCAGCAAATTGAATTCGCTTTCATCGCTTATTCACACCTTAAAATAACACTGGGAACAACGTGGAAGAATTACTTCGCTCAATCGAAAAAAAAGTGAGGCCATTAATTGGCTTAGGGAAAGTCGCAGACTACATACCAGCGCTTGCAAACATTGACCCTAATCAATTCGGCATTGCCATCTACAGTAATGACGGAAAGCTTTACCACACAGGTCAAGCCAAGAAGAACTTCTCCATTCAAAGTATCTCAAAAATCTTTAGCTTAACCCTTGCCATGAAACATTATGGTGAAGACATGTGGGAAAGAGTCGGTAGAGAGCCATCTGGCAATCCCTTCAACTCACTGGTGCAGTTAGAGTATGAGATGGGCATTCCACGTAACCCCTTCATTAATGCGGGCGCACTTGTCGTCAGCGATATGAACCATTCACGCTTTGCATCCCCACATTACGCTATGCGAGAATTTATTCGCCGCCTAGCAGGAAACTCTAAATTACGTTCCGATAAAGTCGTTTCCAACTCAGAGTACGAGTTTCGCGCACGCAACGCGTCTATGGCGTATTTGATGCAAGCATTCGGTAATTTCGAAAACGATGTAGAAGCGGTATTGCGTAACTATTTTGATAACTGCGCCATGCGCATGAACTGCATTGACCTTGCTAAGGCATTTAGCTTTTTAGCCAACAAGGGCTACTCACATCATTCTGGCGAACAAGTGCTCACTCGCCGTGAAACCACTCAAGTCAATGGCTTACTCGCCACCAGCGGGCTCTATGACGAAGCCGGGAATTTTGCCTATCGTGTGGGTTTGCCGGGGAAGAGTGGCGTTGGTGGTGGCATTATAGCCATAGTACCAAATCGCTTTTCTATCTGTGTTTGGTCGCCAGAACTGAATGAATCAGGCAATTCCTTAGCGGGAATAGCCGCACTGGAAGCGCTGTCCGAAAGTAACGGTTGGTCCGTATTTGGCTAGTAAGCAGATCTCATATCCAGACACTAAAAAGGCCTCATTAGAGGCCTTTTTCATTTATTAACTAAAATAGTTTTAGTCGGTGATCACTTTATAGCAAGGCACATACGCGCTACCAGGAAGCTTCATTCGTTGTTGAAGTACAAAAGCTTGCAACAAGGCATCTAGTTTTGCCAACAGAGCTTTATCGCCATGAATCTCGAACGGGCCAAACTCTTTAATATACGCCACGCCTTGCGCTTTCACGTTACCAGCCACGATAGACGAAAACGCACGACGTAAATCCGCCGCCAGCAAATGCGTTTCTTGATTAAAGGTTAGATTTAGCTCACGAACTTTTTCATGTGTTGGTTCAAATGGATGCTGGAATTCTTCTGGAATATGCAGTTTCCAGTTGTAATAAAATGCATCTTTATGCGCTTTACGATACTGACGCACCTCCTCCATTCCCAGCTTCATCACTCGAGCCACTTCAACTTCGTCTTCAATAATAATACGATATTTATTCTGCGCCTCAGCACCCAATACATCACCGATAAACGCATGAATTTGCTCAAAGTAATCAGCGCTTTCTTTTGGCCCTGTAAACACCAAAGGAAAAGGCACATCCGCATTTTTAGGGTGCAAAAGAATGCCCAAAATATAGAGGATTTCCTCAGCAGTTCCGGCGCCACCAGGGAAAACTACAATGCCATGCCCCGCACGCACAAAGGCTTCAAGGCGTTTTTCAATGTCTGGCATGATCACTAACTGATTCACAATGGGATTTGGCGACTCGGCGGCAATAATGCCAGGTTCAGTTAACCCAAGATAAACACCATCCTTAATCCGCTGTTTGGCGTGAGCAATCGCAGCGCCCTTCATCGGCCCCTTCATGGCACCAGGCCCACACCCAGTGCAAATATTCAGCTCACGCAAACCCAGCTCATGGCCCACACGTTTGGTATAATCGTACTCATGGCGAGCAATAGAATGCCCACCCCAACACACAATCATGTCCGGGTTTTGAATGCGACGAAACACATCCGCATTACGCAATAGTTCAAACACCACATTGGTCAACTTACTGGAGCTAGCACCCTCTAAACCGCTAGCAAAGCTGTATTCATGCTGGGTAAAAATAATGTCTCGTAGCACGCTGAACAACATCTCGCGGACGCTGTTAATCATCCTGCCATCAACAAAGGCAAAGCTTGGCGCATTTTTTAACTGTAATTTCACACCGCGCTCTTCTTGCACGATGCGGATTTCAAAATCGTTAAACTCTTCCATGGCCGCCTGTGGATCATCAGAATCACTGCCACAGTTCAAAATGGCCAAAGCACAACGATGAAACAATTCATGAAACGGCCCAGACTCTTCCGACAAACGAGCCATTTCATCTTGCGATAACATCTCTAACGCACCTTTTGGTGCGACTAACGCGTCAATGCGATCTTCGTACTGCATGACCGCCCTCCTCTATTTTCATTTTATTAGTGTCATCCAAATATATTGGTTACGTATGACCCTTTTATCAAGTTTTAACGAAAAACTTAGCAAAAATAGTAACAATGAAATCAATTATTTAGAACTTTCCTTAGAACGTAACCGCTGATAATAAAACGATTTCATTTCAATTAGACGACTGTACGTACGGCGAAACTCAAACAATAAAGACCCATTCAAATACAAACTTTCCAAAGGCAAAGCGGCGTTTAATAACAATACAACTTGATGGTCATAACACTCGTCCACCAAGCTAATGAATCGACGAACAGCGTCATCGTTTACACCTAACGACACCGCTCGCTCACCGGTTTGCCCAGAACCAATCGCACCGTCTTCTGTGCCTCGTGCTTTAATATGTTCAAACGGTTCGCTGCTTAACTCAGGAATCCCCGTCAGCACAATATAAGGATAACGTTGGGCGAGCTCTATGTAGTCCAACGCCGAACGAGGACCACCACACAGAGCATAAAAATCAAACCATGCCATGTTGTCTGAGACCTGAATCACATCAATAGCACGACGACAAACGGATAAGGGCAGTAAAGAAACCTCACCTTTTGAGAGTTGATCAAACAACACCGCCATATCCTGTTCATCTTGAACAAAATATATGGCATTAAACCCTGTATGACGCAGCCGATGGTCTTTCTCTCCACCAAGGTGAAATTCGCTTAAATTGGCCTGTAGTCGTGCAATCGCAGGGGCAAAGCGCGCTTTTTGCAATTGACTCTGAAAAAGATTCTCAATGGCAATATTAGACGTCGCCACCAGCACCACACCTTCTTCAAACAAAGCGTCGGTCAAACCACCCAACAGCATGGCATCGCCGATGTCCGAGACAAAAAACTCATCAAAACACAGCACGCTGCATTCTGACGCCAAACGCGTTGCAATGCCTTTTAAGGGATTTTTTTGTCCAAAAGCCAGATTCAATTCACGATGCAAACGCGCCATAAAGTGATGGAAATGCAGCCGTAGGCCCACACCCTGCGGTAAACACTCATAAAATAAATCCATCAAAAACGTCTTGCCGCGACCCACATCGCCCCACATATAAACGCCTTTAATCTGCATCAGTGGCTTTTCGCTGGATCTATTCGTATTTTGAATCAACTGCTGAAAAACACGCTCTAACTCAAGCAATGCGGGTTGCTGGCGTTCATCATACGTCACCTCGTGACGATCTAACCGAGCTTGATATACTTGCAAAGGAGAAGACATAAAATAATCGTAACTTATAAAAGAGGCAGCTTGCCCCGCTTGAAATAACCATCCTCAAACAGGGCAAAGGAAAATGTTACGCCATTGCGGTACGAAGCCGCGCAATAGGACGATCATCAATAAAGACATGAAGTAACGCGGTAATCAGCGCGATGACACAAGCCGCCCACCAGACAACATCGTACGAGCCTGTTTTGTCGTAAAGATAGCCACCTAACCAAACACCGCTAAACGAACCTAATTGATGGCCTAAAAACACAATGCCATACAACAACCCCATGTAACGCAGGCCAAACATTTGCGCCACGATGCCAGAGGTTGGCGGCACGGTCGCTAACCAAAGCAATCCGGTCACAATTGAAAACGCGTACACAGAATAAGTGGTCATGGGGAAATACATAAAAGCCGCAATAGACAGCGCTCTTAATGCGTAAATAATGGCTAGCAATTTTTTCTTCGAATACTTTCCAGACCAAGATCCCGACAAAAGACAACCGAAAATATTAAACAGTCCAATCAGAGACAAACTCGCCACGGCAACTTCCGACGAAAAACCTTGATCAGACAAAAAGGGCGGCATGTGAACCGTGATAAAGGCCAGCTGAAAGCCACACACAAAGAAACCGACCACTAACAACCAATAATGAGAGTAAGCGCTGGCTTCTTGCAAAGCCTCTTTCATAGTTTGTGACACGCTTTGAACAGCGTTGCCCGACACGTCATTAGACTGGCGGAATGGACTAGACAGCAACACCATCATCAAGGCACATAACGCCATCAGCATCAGCGCTGTGCTCCACCCGTAAGCGGAAATAAAGCCTTGAGCAACCGGAATCACCAATAACTGCCCAGCAGACCCTGCCGCACTGCCTAAGCCCAAAGCAAAAGAGCGCTTCTCTGGAGACACCATTCGCGCCATAGCAGGCAAAACAACACCGAACCCCGTCGCCGAGATCCCCATGCCCATTAGGAAACCGGCGCCCATATTTAAGCCGAACACACCGTCTGCCGTGGCGGTCACATACAAACCTAAGGCGTATAAGACAGCGCCAATCCAAATGGTTTTCAACGTACCAAAACGATCCGCAAACGCACCAGCAATCGGTTGAGACAACCCCCACCATAAATTCTGCAGTGCTAACGCGAAAGCAAATACCTCACGACCATAACCAAATTGGTTTGAAATGGGCGCCATAAAAAAACCCATCGACGAGCGCAAACCAAAGTTTAGCGCCAGAAGAAGGCAAACAAGAGCAATCGAAATGCTGAGCAATTTAACAGGACGCGACATGAATGTTTCCCTAACAAAACAAAATCGTGAAATAACATCCTGACATCATATTCATGCCTTGTTCATAAGTCGAGCAACCAGCAGAAACAAAAAAGCGCCTTAGCATGAACACTAAGGCGCTTTTTAAACGACAATCAGAACGGATCCATATACAGCATAAAAACCATTTTATAGCGGTCACATCAGATCCATTCAGTCACACTGACTAAATCATAAGAAGTCACTCAGCTAAAGGACGGTACAACCCTGTCACACGGTCTTTAAAGGTCAATGTCATTGCAACGTCTTTTAGCTTGCTCTGAGTCAGACCGGACGTCAGCGCATCCATTTCATGCAAATACCGAGCATCACCATACAAGGTTTCACTCAACTCTAAACGATGCAATAGCGTTGAATCTAACGCATTTTTCAAACGATTTTGTTCAATATCGGTAAATGCCGCATGGATATCCGTCACCCAATCCTGGGTAACGATGTCTGGCAATTCAGCCAACACCGTTTCGGTCATTTTTGCGAGGTCATCCAACCGAGCTGGCGAGCTCGAGTATTGGATTTTCAATTCGGCACGATTGGTGTCTTTATTCAATTCAAGACCCACACGAACGCTATAAACGCCCTGAACTTCACTGCGTAAACGTTGCTTTAATTGCGTCTCTAGTCGTTCACCCAAATACGTCAACTGAACGGCCGCTATTGGCGTCCAAGGCAGAGATTGATACGCGTAAAGTCGATACTCTGCTTTAGGTTCTGTGTTCAAAGATACGTCGACGGTTGATTCCCCTGCACGCTGCAAAACTGATGTCGTTTCATAATCAGACTCACTGTATGCTGCGGTGTTACGAGGAATGCCCGCAAGATAGCGTGACGCTAAGCGCGTAATCTCGCCTTCTGGTAAACGAGACACCATAAAGTAATGCACCGGTAACGCCACTTGCTTTTGGCGAGTTGCTTCTAACTTCTCATGGGTCAAGGACTCTAGAATCGGCAAAGTCGGCGCCAAATCGGTGTCGCCAAAACGCGCGGTCGCCAGACGTTTTGAAAACACTTCAACTGGCCGCTCTACGTTAATGCCGGCATTCCTTTTCAGGCTCGCCATCACATTATCGTACACATCCGAATTGATCTTAGGCGTCACTTGATTGACTCGATATACCGCAAGCAGCTGAGCCAACTTGTCGTCGTCAATCGAACCACGGTAAGCAAGGCTTTGCGCTTTCTGCTTAGACGACAAAGATAAAGTATGCTTTCGACGCCATTTTTGAAATTCCTCATCCGTCCAGCCATAAATACCCGTTGCTTCAGACATTTGCACGGCAATTTGCTCCGCCCAAGGAGAGCCTTTGGCAACATGGTAACCCGCACCAGACACCGCAGAAAAATAACTGCTGAGTTCGGTTTCTTCTGGCGACACAGAATGGTATTTTTCCGCGAATACGCGAGGGTCTAATAAGGTCAATTTATCACCATTGGACAAAGACCAATTCGATAATCCCAGCTCTTTTTCCCTATTAATCAAGGTAATCGAGCCAGTTTGAGTAACTTTCGGCAAGCGCTTTTCTGTGACTTCTTGCTCTATTTCTAGCGGCGCTAGGTGGCGCTTTTTCATCGTATCAAAAATGGCTTCAACGTCTTTCATTGACCCCAAATTAACGCCTTTTCCGCCAACGGCCTGCGTGTATAGAATACGATCCGAAGAAGATAACCACTGATCTAAACGAGCGTTCACATCCGCCAATGAAATGCTTTGCACCAAACGTAAAATACGATCGTTGCTTTCTTCAGGATCATGCACTGATTTGTCTGACGTAACCGCTTCCACCATCTTCACAGACCAGATCGTGCCACGACTTTTCGCAGCGGTTTTATTTCGCTCCGCCGTGTCGACCACTTTGTCATACACTCGATCGAAATCTGCCTGAGAAAACCCGTGTGTGTTTATGCGCACCAATTCTTGAATAAGTGATTGCAAGCCTACAGCATGAAAGCCTTCATCCACATTCACCGAAAAGCCTAGGATTGCAACATTGGGAGACACCGTACCTTTTGTGCTCGACAACACACGAACGTGTTCTGGTAATACATCGCGCTGTCGGCGAATTTGCTGTGTCAACAAATTGCGCGTCATGTAATCGATCAGACCACTTCGGCGACTGTCGTCGGAGCCATCCGATTCGCTCTTAAAGCGATACAAGAACGCAACACGATTCACCTTACTGCCAGTATCATTCAGCTGACCTATCTTCAGCTGATCGTCTAGCACAGGGTCTTTCGGATGTCGGATCGGTAACGCACGCGCAGGCTCGTCGCCAAAAGTACGCTTAATTTGGGTTTCTAACGCTTTCATATCCACCGGTGCAAACAGCACCAACGCCATATTATTCGGTGCGTACCAATCTTTATAGAAAGCTTGTAGCTTGTCAGCCGGTGTATTTTTAATCGACGCTTGTGTGCCAATAACAGGGCGCTCTGGGTACAAGGAGCCAACACGTAACAAGGCTTTTTTGTCTTCGTTAATGCGTGAGCGATGGCTTAGCTTGCCGCGCCACTCTTCTTGAATGATCAAGCGCTCCTTATCCAAAGAAGACGCTTTGATTTGAGCGTGGAACGCAATCTGCTGATAAACGTCCAACACGCTATTCAAGCGCTCTGACGTGCTGTCTCTCAGGTTCACCATATAACGGGTGTTTTCGCTATTGGTCATGGCATTGAAATCGCGACCTTGTTTGAACCCCATATCGGTAAAGGCTTGTCGAACCCCATTTGGCAGGCCATCACTTTCATGAAACACCATGTGCTCCACCATGTGCGCCACACCTAACTGGTCTTTTTCTTCGTCGATGGCGCCAGATAGCACCACCAAATTCGCCAAGGTTAGGCCTTCAGGCGCGTCTTTTTCTTGTCGAGAATCAAACAAATAATAACGAAAGCCATTGTTCAACGTGCCATGCACTACTCGCTTATCCCAACCTAATACACCATCTTGTGCGTTCGCTATCGACGATAAAACAGACAATAAAAACAGAAGCGCAACATGCGTCGCATTAAAGCAATTTCGACGAAACACCATATAAACCATCACTTAAAAGAGTCAAAACACAGCAAAGCAGGCGCTCGAAAGAGCCCCTGTTTTGAGAGAGTAAAAAGAAAAAAAAGACATGAAATTAGAAGCGCATACCAACTTCTAGACTCCCAGAACGCCCAAGGGTGTATGAGTAACTATTTGAATTGGTTGATTTATCGATATAATCATCAAACACATTATTAACCGACAATTTAATGTAACCCTCAACCTCTGCAATCAACGCAGGCTTCCACTCGATAGACGTGTCCAATGTAATAAGGTGGTCGAATTTTAAATCGTCATAAATATCGTAAGTGCCTGTGGAATCCGTGAAATTTTCACCTGTATCTTGTGCCACTTTCCCCCCCGACTGCACATTAATACTATTGGCAACAATTAAGCGCCAATCTGGGATTTCTGTCCGTGTTGAGAAACTGATACTGACAGGAATATTAAAGTCAAATGATGGCAACTGAGACTCGTATATCACACTATCTTTATAATAAATTTCATCAGAAGAAATCGTTTCTTCATAAGACACATCACTGAGTGTGTTGCTTTCACTTTCTTGGTAACTAATAGAAATCTTACCATGGGTGTCTGTTGCGCCAATTTCAAATGGATCACGTGTTTCAAACGTTAATGTCACTGTGTCAGTAGAACTACGGCCGTCATTAGTATAATAATCAAGGCCATCCTCTGTTTCTGTGCGGGTGACAAGGTCACGACTTTCTCGGTTTACGAATTGCAACGTCGCATCAACAACGCCAAAACGCTGAACCACCCCAATGTTCCACTCATTAGAATAGGGTGTATCTAGGTCGTAATCACGAAAAGACTGATCAGAATAATTTGTTTGGCGATTTAAGCTTCCGTCTGAATTATAACGATACATGGTGCGCCATGAACGTAACGTGCTGTTGACTTCGTATTGAAAGAAATCACGACCATAATAACGATTCACTCCCGCCAATAGTTTCGTTTTTTGATTACTGAAAACGTCCCACTCTGTTGTAACACGAGGCGATAAATCAACATTGTCTAGGCTGGAACTATAATCAGCACGAACCCCAAAATAATGAGTCCAGTCTCCTTTTTTTATGGTGTCTGATAAATAAACAGCCGCTGAATGATACGTTTTCTCTAATTTATTTGCGGCAATGATGTTGGTAATTCGTAGGTATTCATCATCATAATCAATCACACCATCGCCATTACTATCTGCGCAACCACTGTTGATACAACGATAATTCTGACTAACAATATCACCCTCAACTTCGTAGAACATTTTCTTATAACCTAGCTCTAAACCTGTTTGTAAGGAATGCTCGTACGATCCTACATCAAACGCATTTTGTAGCCATTCAACCATGAATTTTGCACTATCTTGCTGCTGATTGACGTTGCCATAACCACCGGAATAGGGCCAATTTCCATTGTAATAATCGACGTAATGGTAGGCATAGGTTGAATCGTCTGAATCTAGAGTATCTTTTGCTTCATCATAAGAAAGCAATGTTTTCAAAACACCTGAGTTAGTACGAAACACAGTATCAAAACCGATACCTGTCGCTTGGTGAGACTTTACAAATTTCGAATCATAAGATGCATTAGTAACCCCATCGTGGTATCGATTGGCATATAACATAGACACGCCAACGTCCAAATCTTGAGTCGCCTTATAATCAAATCGAGCCATGACGTTATCAACCGTATCATCGTATTCAACGCCTTGCTTGCCATATACCGTATTGCCGATATTTTTCACATAACTCTGGTCAAAAGCCGACGTTGCCCTTGATGCGGTAAATGTCATACCCAGTTTATCGGTGATCCCCTGAGCGCCAGTAAACGTATAGCGTTGCTTTAAATATTCTGGCGTATACTCGCCTTCGATAGAGTCACCATCTGCTAAGTCCTCAGCCAAATCTTCACCTGCGTGAATTTCATCCCACTCATCCTTAGAGATCGCATACTTAACAGACAAATAATCTTCGCCATCGTAACGCTTAAGTTTCGAAGAAATCACACCACCAAGAAAGCCGCCAAACTCAACAGGTACGTTGGAGTCATATACGGTTACGGATTCAAGCGCATCAGGATCAACATAGTAACTTTGAGAGGAACTACCAGACAGCATACTCAAATTTGTCGGAGAAATTGGATTAGAGTAAGTGTCTTCAGAGTCCCCTGGATTCAAGTCATTATTGGCGGATATTCCGTCGATTACGTATGAGTTTTGATAATGAGATTGACCGTGAATAGACACTTCATCTGGCCGCATACTTGCACTATTAGCAGAGGTACTGGAAGAACGGCTGAATCGAACAGCGCCATTCCCTTTTAATAGATCCGTTAGGTTGGTGGTATCTCCCGCCATACTTTCAATTTCGCTCGAACTAATAACGCTTTTACCCAATGCAGCTGAACTCCTCCCTCCCTCAACCATCAAGGGCGACAACGTAATACCATCTTCCCCTTCGGTGACTGTATTGGGATCAATCAGAACAATGCTATTTGCTTTACCTATTTTATAAGACAAACCTGTACCGAAAAGCAGTAGATCCAATGCCTGTACCGTCGAGTACTCACCTTCAAAACCCAGTGTACGTTTGCCCGAAAGCAATTCGCCACTGCCACCTAAGAACACACCGGACATAGCCGCGAAGGTATTTAACGCTTGCGCCAAAGCACCATCAGGCACGTCGTAGTAGCGAACATTTACCGAACTGGATTCCGCGTAGGCTGCCGACGCAGTTAATCCGCTTGCAAAAGCAATGCTGGCCGCCAGAAGCGTCAAAGCACCGCGACGTTTAACAAATCGCACTGAGGGGGTAAATGACATAAAAATATTCCGTAATAATAATGTTTATTACTACTATTACCGAGTGAGGGTTTGAAAAGGGGACATAAAAAGAAAAACTATTTTCATTTTCTTATAAGATCTAGACGGCAGAAATACTTGTCCACCAAGGCAAGACACGCTTAACCTGAATAGGAAACGCATTTTCGAGCATATCAAACACCAAGTTGGCGTCTTGAGTTGGATACGTACCAATCACCCGAAGCGCAGCAATACTCGGGTCAAGATTAATGTAACCATGACGATAGCGCCCAATCTCAGCTATAAAATCGGATAATGCCATATCATCAACGATCAACAGTCCCCGAGTCCAAGACTCATGAATCGCTAAAACAGGCTGTATCCTGCCAATCGATTGATTGTCAAAAACCACTTCTTCGCCCGCTTTCACTTCTTTCGTCTGACGAGACATCAGTGGAGCCAATGACACTGTCCCTTCATAAACCGCCAAAATAGCACGTTGATTTGAAAGGTGACGTAAGCAAAAACGTGTCTTGCTGGTTGCGGCTTTCATAACAGCTTGCTGACAAGTAACACTGAACGGTCGACCATTCACTTGACCGTCAGTCTCAAATAACGCCTCACCTTCCACCAAAGCAATCGGTCGAAGAGTAGACGAGTTAGCACGATTCATCGCACTCTTCGTATTGAGCCAAACTTTCGTACCATCAGCCAATGCAAAATGACTCACTTCACCGACAGAGGTGTGAAAATCAGCCGTCCAAGACGCCACCATCGAAGGTAAAGGTGTCTGTTCCCATCCAAACCAACCTATAGACGCCACACCAGCGATGCTCATTACCCCTTTCATCATTTGTCGACGACTAATATCTCTAGAGCGACTGGTGTCTAAAACACGTCCTGCAGATTGCTGTAGATTATTACCTTGGAAAGAGGTGAACATCACGCCGACAGATTCAACCTGCTGCCATGCCTTAAGGTGTTCTGCGTCGCTTTCAAGCCAATTTCGCCAACCTTCACGATCAATATTCGAAACGGACTCATCAGACAAAACAGCAAACCATTCAGACGCTTCTTCTAAATGGTGAAAATTTGAAGGTTTAGGGGATGTCATAAAATTGGCAGTCTATTGATCAGATTGAAGTAAAACACATTGCAACATGGCTTGAGCCATATAGCGCTTAACCATACGCTCAGAAACAGACAAACGTTCAGCGATTTCTCGGTATGTTAAACCATGGACTTGGGAAAAAATTAGTGTATTCGCCACTTTTTTGGGGAGCTTTGCGATCATAGCATCGAGCTCGCAAAGTAGCTCAATCATGGACGCAGAATGCTCAGCAGAAGGCGCATAGTCTTCTTCTCTATGCGCCAAAGATTCCAACCAAGCTTGCTCTACTTGTCGTCTTCGCCAATGATCAATATACAAGCCTTTCGCGATGGTACTTAGGAATGCTCTCGCTTCCCCCATACGCATAAAAGAGCTTGGTTTTTTCAATAATCGAACAAACGTGTCTTGAGTCAAATCTGCCGCTGACTCATCACACCCTAATTTTCTACGAATCCATCCTGTTAACCATTGATGATGCTCTTCATACAAATCGCCAACTTCCTGCGTCGCTCGCTGTTCAGGATTCATCGATCGAAAATACATCATTTCTTCTCAAGTGTTTAAAGTGCGTACAAAAATACAGTAAATGAGAATCAATATCAAATAAAAAACACCTAGCGTCTATGCCTTTACGTAAACCATCATAATCACAAGGTCATAAAAACACCGCCTTTGGCGACCGCTTTTTGATACGCAGGCTGCGCTTCGACTTGCTTGATAAAGCGTGCAATATTCGGAAACTCGGACAAATCCATCCGTGTACTGGATGCTTGTAGCGGGAAACTCATTTGAATATCGGCAGCGGTTAATTCCTCACCAACGAACCACGTATGCTCACCCAGTGTTTTTTCAATAAACTGCATTTGTGGCTTAATGCGCGGCAAAATGAATTTTTCTTGAACTTTACCCGTAATGGCTTTGGCAATCGGTTTAATAAAAAAGGGCATTGGACTTTTAGGAACCTTCATCATCACTAACTTCATCACCAATAACGGCATCAAAGAACCTTCGGCGAAGTGCAGCCAATAACGGTAATCCAACAACGCCTGACCATCGATCGGTCTCAAACGCTTTTCCGTATCATAGCGATCTAACAAATACTCGATAATCGCACCTGACTCAGCCACGGTTAATTCACCATCGGTAATCACCGGAGATTTGCCTAGCGGGTGTATCTTTTTAAGGGACTCTGGCGCGGCAGCGGAATCTGGATCTCGCTTGTATTCAACAATGCCATAGTCCAAGCCAAGCTCTTCTAATAACCATAAAATACGCTGAGACCGAGAGTTGTCTAAATGATGTACGGTAATCATATTGCCTCCTTGTTACTTTATCTGAAATGAACGAACACGATGATTTAATGTAGCGACACTTATACGCTGCAAAGTGAATAAAAGATGACATAGCAATCATCTAATTTACACCTAAAACAACCAAACAATCATAGTCGATAGAACCAGCCCACTATACGAACCCAGATTGATTGAAGGTAGAACATCTTTTTTTAATCCTTATAATGTCCACTTCAATTGCAAGCCGCAATTTACTATCGCATCGCTAAAATGACAGTATGCCGCCCCTTTTTTGATACTTAATTTAAGCGCCATAGAAGAATATCTAGCGTACAACTAACATTTACTCAGACTATTATGGTTAAACGATGAAAGATACTATTCAACTTACTTCGTTAGAGCCAAGTAAAAACTTGTCTCCATTCATTGAAAGTTTTTGGATGATTGAAAACCCGAGCGATGAAGATGAAGAGTTGTCGACTTTCCCAGATGGCGGCATTGATTTATATTTTTTCCATAGCGCTGAGTATCCTCTTCACATTTCACTTGTTGGACTAGAAACAAGCGCGAAAGTCGGTACGATGCCCAGCCACTCAATACTGCTTGGCGCTCGCTTAAAAATATTAGCCGCTGAATATTTATTAGACATGCCCGTCGCAGATATCCTCAACGATCGCATCACACTCGACAACGGTTTTGCCGGTATTAACCCAGATGACCTGCAGTGCTTTAATACATTTTGTGAAAAGTTAAGCCTTTATTTTTCTTCACAATTAACCGCACCGATCGACCCTCGCAAGAAAATAATGTCCGAGCTGATTTATCGCTCTAAAGGCGCGGTTACAGTGACCAAAATAGCAAAATCGGCCAATTGGAGCAGTCGCCAAATCAATCGTTACTTTAATAAATGGCTCGGTTTAGCCTTAAAAAGTTACTGCGACATTTTACGTTTTCGCAATAGCTTCGACTCTCTGAAAATGGGTGAGCTGTTTCCAAAAGAGGGTTTCAACGATCAATCCCACTACATTAAGTTGATCAAAAAATATTCCCACCTTACTCCTAAGCAATTAGCTCAAGATGAAAACGACCGATTTGTACAATTATATTCTCAAGATTAGCTCTATCATCTATTCCGCTTTATATTCGATTACCAGATACCTTTTCATAAAAAGCTAGCGTCGCTTTGTGCTTATTGGCACGACCGCTCCTATTAAGTTTAATTTGTGTGGCATAAAACCATAATGAAGATGATTATCATTAGCGCTTTTATTTTTATCTCTTTTTGCAATTCTTGGGCAGCGGAAGACACGCAATTTCCGATTACGATTGAACACGCCTTCGGTTCGTCCGTTATTATGCAAAAACCTAAACGCGTCGCTACAGTGGCTTGGGCCAATCACGAAGTGCCATTAGCGTTAGGCATCGTACCTGTTGGTTTTGCTGCCGCCACCTTTGGCGACGATAATGGTGATGGTGTATTGCCTTGGGTGGCCGACCAACTCAACACCTTGAACGCCAAAACGCCGGTGTTGTTTGATGAAGGGGACGGGGTCGATTTTGAAGCCGTCGCCGCCACACAACCCGATGTGATTTTGGCCGCTTATTCAGGTTTAAGCCAATCCGATTACGACACACTAAGCATGATCGCTCCGGTTGTGGCGTTCCCAAACAAGCCTTGGTCGACAAACTGGCGCAGTATGATTCGCATTAATAGTGCGGGGTTGGGTATGGCAAAAGAGGGAGAAACGCTCATTGCCCACATTGAGACTCAAATCGCCGAACGGGTCGCTCACTACCCTGAGTTGAAAGGTAAATCCGCCATGTTCATCACGCACCTCGATCCAACGGATTTGAGTGTTATACGCTTTTACAGTGCCAACGATGCCCGCGTGAGTTTCTTTGATGACTTAGGCCTTCAATCTCCCCCGAGCGTAAAAAATATCAGTCGTGATGGTCAATATTCTGGCGAAAGCAGCATTGAACAAATAGATGAATTTAACGATGTCGATATTTTTGTCACTTATGGCAATAAGCAATTATTGACGCCTTTAACCACTAATCCACTCATGTCGAAAATGCGCGCCATTAGAAGTGGCGCTATTGTCATGCTCGGCAACAGTCAAATAGCCACTGCGGCGAATCCTACGCCATTGTCGATATCTTGGGTACTGGATGATTATCTTGACGCCCTTGCCGCCGCGGCACGTAAAGCGGAATCGACACAATGAACAAAGTCACTCGATTCAAAGAAAGCTCGATAACGCGACCTGCCGCACTGTTTTGCCTGATCGTAGTCTTGATCGCTTTGTGCTTTTCATCGATTGCCATCGGTACCCGAAACGTGTCTTGGCAAGAAATCTTCGGCGCGCTTCAAGGGCAAATGAACACCATGGGCGAAGCATCAGTCGCTATGCGTATCCCTCGTACAGTTCTAGCCGTCATTGCAGGCAGTGCACTGGGGTTATCTGGCGCCATAATGCAAAGCGTGACTCGCAATCCGTTGGCGGATCCCGGCATTTTGGGTGTCAATGTTGGCGCCGCTTTCTTTGTTGTCATCGGATTGGCTTGGTTCGGCATAAATCAACTACAAAGCTATGTCTGGATCGCCATTTTGGGCGCAGGCATAACCGCCATATTTGTGTATTTCATCAGTTCAATGGGCTATGGAAAATCAACACCGCTCAAATTCGCTCTCGCAGGTGCCGCCACGTCGGCAGCGCTGTCTTCTTTTACTGTCGCGGTGGTATTACCCAGAAACGACATTGCGGGCGGCGTGAATTCTTGGCAGATAGGCGGTGTCGGCGGCGCCACATTTGACAGCATACAGCTTGTTCTGCCCTTTCTTATCGTTGGCGTTTTACTGAGTGCGTTTGTTGCAAGAAAGCTCAACTCGCTGGCGCTGGGAGACGACATTGCCGCGGGATTGGGGGAAAACGTCGCTTGGATACGCGGCATGGCATGGTTATCGGCGGTGTTATTGTGTGGCGCAACGACCGCCATTTGCGGCCCCATTGGTTTTGTCGGTTTGGTTGTGCCTCATTTATGCCGTTTGCTCGTCGGCGTCGATAATCGCTGGTTGTTGATTTTTTCCGCCTTAGGCGGCGCGTGTTTATTACTCATCGCCGATGTGGTTGGACGCATTGCATCAAGGCCAAGTGAGTTGTCCGTCGGTGTGGTGACAGCGTTTGTTGGCGCGCCCTTTTTTATCTGGATTGTACGTCGCCAGCGCGTGAAGGAGCTATGATGAGCAACCTAGATAACACCTTATCTCGCGTGCAATATGGCCGTAAACATCGCTCAATTCGATGGATTCGCCTTGTTGTCATTCTGTGCATTCTTGTCTCGGTCGCTTTTTCCATTACCTTGGTTCTGGGCCAATCCTTCACGCCGCCAAACGATGTATTGAATGTGCTACTTGGTGACGATGTACCAGGCGCCTCTTTTGTCGTCGGTCACCTGCGTCTGCCACGAGCGGTTATTTCCCTTCTGGTCGGTATGAGTTTTGGCATGGCTGGTGTGGCGTTTCAAATCATGTTGAGAAATCCACTCGCCAGTCCCGACATCATCGGTGTGAGCTCTGGCGCGACCGCCGCAGCGGTGTTCGCCATTATTGTGCTGAATATGGATGGTGCGAGCGTGGCGTTTTTTTCCATTACGATCGGTTTGCTAGTTGCCATGACCATCTACGCTTTGTCTTATCGTAATGGCGCCACGGGAACACGACTCATTTTAATCGGTATCGGTGTCTCCGCTATGATCGAAAGCTTTATTGTCTATTTGCTGTCGCAAGCTCAATCATGGGATCGACAAGAAGCCATTCGCTGGTTAAGTGGCAGTGTCAATTCCGCGCAATTAGATCAAGCGCTGCCATTGCTCATCTCATTATTAATATTTGGTGGTTTTTTACTGAGCCGAAGCCGTGATCTGGACACCTTACGAATGGGCGACGATACGGCGCAATCGCTCGGTGTGCGAGTCGGTATGACGCGAATTACCGTCATTATCGCTTCTGTGGGACTCATTGCAGTCGGTGTTGCCATCACTGGCCCCATCGCTTTTGTGGCTTTTTTGTCTGGTCCCATCGCCATGAGACTCATCAAAAACAATGGTTCTATCATCCTTCCTGCTGGTCTTATTGGCGCTTGCTTGGTTTTGTCTGGCGATTATATTGGACAATTTTTGCTGCCTAGCCGCTACCCGGTTGGTGTTATTACCGGTGCATTAGGCGCGCCTTATCTTATTTATCTCATCATTCGGGTGAATCGCAAAGGAGGCTCACTATGACACTTAACCATCAGTTCATCGTGGATCATCTTGATGCCGGATATGGCGATAAAACCATCCTTGATAATATCAACATAGAAATACTGGCGGGTCAGATCACGTCCATTATCGGCGCAAACGCCTGTGGAAAATCCACGTTATTACGTACTATGTCTCGCTTAATCTCGCCCTCTCAAGGTCAGGTTTTACTCGATGGAAAATCCATACATAAGATGCCAACACGGCAGTTAGCTCAAACGCTTGGTCTGCTGCCTCAGTCACCGATTGCACCAGAAGGCATCACGGTTGGCGATCTGGTTAGCCGAGGACGACACCCTCATCACGGTTTCATGTCCCGCTGGAATAAAACGGACGATGAAGCCATCGCCAAAGCGCTAGACACCACCAAAACCACAGAACTAATAGATCGAGAAATAGACGAACTGTCGGGCGGACAACGTCAGCGTGTGTGGATCGCCATGGCGCTCGCACAAGAAACTGAGATTTTACTGCTGGATGAACCGACAACCTTTCTCGATGTCACCCACCAAATGGAAGTATTAGATCTGCTGATTGATTTAAATCAAAGCCAAGGCACCACCATCGTATTGGTCTTGCATGATTTAAACCTAGCGTCACGTTATTCAGACCAACTCATCGCCATGCGACAAGGCCGCATACACGCTTATGGAACGCCGAAAAATGTCATCACAGAAGACGTCATTCAGTCAGTTTTCGGTCTGCACAATCAAATAATGCTCGACCCTCTTTCCGGCCGCCCGATGGTACTGCCAATCGGGCGTCACAAAATCACCAAAACCACTTAAGAAAACAGAAGGCTTTAACCAGACAAAAAGCACTTGGGGAAATTCAATTCATTAACATTATCAATAACCATTAACAACAGCATTTCTATATCGATTTGTGGAATAATTCACTATGAGGAACCTAAAATGAAGAAAAAAAGCACCCTGCCTTTAACACTAAAGCAAAACCACTATGCCAAGACCGCGCTTTTCTGCTGCTCAATCATAACGCCTATCATTGGCTACGCAGACACAGAAGGAGAAACCGAAGCGTTTCGACTGTCTCCAATTATCGTTAACGATCAAATATTAGCGGACGACGATTCCAACTCCGTCGTTGCCAAAGAGCTCTGGGGCGGCGGCAAAGTCGCCACCAGTATTTTGGACACGCCCGCTTCTGTGTCAGTGATCACAGAAAAAGAAATCCAACAGCGCAACGCCAGCACAACAGAAGAAGTCCTTGAATACACACCGGGCACCGTGACGGGTTACTACAGTACAGATGACCGAAATGACTACTTCCAAATTCGCGGTTTTAGTGCCACAACCTATCGTGATGGACTAACGCTTGGCTCTATGAGGGGCATTAGAGAAGACGCTTATGCTTTCGAACGCGTTGAGGTAATTCGCGGTGCGAACTCCACTTTGTTTGGTCCTGCAGACCCAGGTGGATCCATCAACTTTGTCAGTAAACAGCCAAAATTTGATGAATTCGGAAATGCCTACGTCACCTATGGCTCCAACGATCACAAAGAAGTTGGCATCGATGTTGGCAATACACTAAATGAAAACGAAACACTGGCGTATCGATTAACAGGCAAAGTGAAAGACAGCGACCGAGAATACGATTATTCGAAAGACGATTCGCAATTTATTATGGGCGGCCTTTCTTGGGAACCTAATGACGATACCAGAGCTAACTTGATCGTTGACTATCTAAAAACCGATTCCTCACCGAACAGCGGCGGTTACCCTGCGGGCAAAGAATACGACAGCAGCATACTCTATGGCGAACCGGATTATAATTCCCATGATGTGGAGCGCACCAATATCAGTGCACACATTACCCACAACCTTGATAACAACTTCAAAGTCATTTCGAATTTAAGATACAGTGATGCCGAAGACAGTTTTGGTTATTTGTACTTAAGTAAATATTCTTCAGACACATCTGGAACGACTATGGGTCGTGACTACTATGGCCAAAATTCCAAGCTGGAACAGTTTAATGGCAATTTACTAGGACAATACGACATAAGCTTTGATCGTCTCGACAGCAGCACAGTATTTGGCATCGAGTATCAAGATTCGACAACCGATTCCACTTCCTACTATGGAAGTGCTTCGAGCATTGATATTGATAACCCAGTTTATTCTGGTGCCCCTACAAACATACCGGTTTACGGCAACACACAAAGCGATTACCAGACGAAAGCTCTGTTGATTCAGCAAAACTTCGCACTAGATGACAAATACATCCTTACCCTTGGCGCACGACACGACGACATTGATGTTGATCAATTAAACTATTTAACAGAGACAAAATCGTCCAATGATTTTTCAGAAGACACGTTCCGCTCGGCATTCACATACAAATTAAGCGATGAAGTCTCTGCTTACATTAGCCAAGTCGAATCCGTAGCGCCACCATCGGCGACGAGTACAAAAATTGTCCGCGGTGAGCAACTTGAAATCGGAGCAAAGTATTCTCCAAACAATATGAATGCGCTATTTTCTGTTGCTATTTACGATCTTGAAAAAAGCAATGTAGAAACCGCGTCTTTCCAAAGTAGCGGTATTGTTCGTGAAGTGATTGGTAAAAACCAAGTCAAAGGTATTGATCTAGAAGCAAGAGCGGAATTAACAGAGAGCTTAAGCATCTCAGGTGGTTACTCATATATGGAGCCAAAAATCACTGAAGATGATAACTACGAGGGTAATACCATCTCATACACGCCAAAACATTCTGCTTCTGTATGGGGCCATTACACACTTCCACGTCAAGACATGTCTGTAGGGTTAGGCGCTCGTTACATCGGCTCCTACTACTTTAGCAATAGCAATGATGCCAAAAGTGAAGCCGCTGTGATCGTTGACGCCTCTTTTGGTTATGACATGACAAAAGCCACTCAACTTTCTATGAACATCAGCAATTTGTTTGGCAAAGAATACGTTGCGGGTATGGACCGCTTTTTGTAGACATCTCATAGCTATATAATAATAGGTAAAGATGAGGTGAATTATGAGTGGGAAACGCTATACCGAAGAGTTCAAAATTGAAGCCGTTAAACAAGTAACAGAGCGTGGTTATAAGATTGCTGAAGTGGCTGAGCGACTTGGCGTTAGTTACAAAAGTATGCATGATTGGATTGCTCGATACCGCAAACCTGAAGCAAGTCGAAAAGCGGAAGATTCCGCTCAGTCAGAGATCCAACGGCTCAAAGCGGAGCTTCAGCGGGTGACCGAAGAGAGGGACATTCTAAAGGAGGCCGCCGTGTACTTTGCCGGGGAGTCAAAGAAAAGTACACGTTCGCCAAAATCCTGACTCAACGAACTAATTCCCTGTGTTGTCTTATGACCGAACACTGCAAGTCCATGGGAGCGGTTTTTAGCGGCTGGACCGCTAAAAGTCGACGAGAACGCAGAAATGACCAATTGCCGTTGGGGTAAATACATTGGCTTGAGAGTGGTTGTGTTTACGGCTACCTGTCACCAAAGACCTAAAGAAAAGGAGAAGGTAGGATTTGTGGAAAGAATTGATCGTAGGGTGGTCAATGAGATCCAAGAGCAACAGCGAGGTCGGTTATTGATGCTTTACTCATGCTATTTGGCGGCGACGTCCCACAAAGAACTGGTGCACTCCACAAGGCGCTCAATATACCTCGAAAGATTGGCAAGGCATAGCAAAGATAATAATCACGGAAGCCCAGTATGAGCCGTCGTGGTAATTGCCATGATAATGCCGTTGCGGAAAGCTTTTTCTCATTTTAAAAAAAGAAAGAGTACACCATCGAACCTATCAAGCAGAAGCGATATGGTTCGTTGGGAATTTTGATTATATCGGTGCTGCCCCGCCAATCAAAAAGCGACACCATGGATCCAATGATGGATTATCGCCACTGCAATATGAAAGCTTATTTTACAGACGTAGAAACTGTCTAGGAAACTGGGTCCATACCATATTACTATTCATTCAAGTACAGTTCCGCCATGCTATCCAAACGATTTTTCACTTCTTTCCAGTTCGGCATAACTTGGGTTAACAAACGCCAAAAGCGCTCGCTGTGGTTGTGTTCAGCAATGTGACAAAGTTCGTGCAAAATTACGTAATCGATACAGTCTTTTGGCGCTTTGATGAGGTGAGGATTAAGCAAAAGCGAGCCACGTGCCGAGCAACTGCCCCATTGTTTTTGCATGGGCAACACTCGAAAAAACGGTACGCCTTTGACCCATTGTGTTTCGGGCAATAATTGCATCAAACGCTCTTGAAACACCCTTTCTGCATTCGCTTGATACCAGTGCGTGACCAGTGCTTTCACACGAGCGGTTTTGTGTTCATCAAACTGACTTAACGTCACTAACAACTTGCCTCGCGTCATCTTGATCTTTGGCCCTGTGGCGTAGTCTTCCACCACTTTTAATACATAGCGCTTGCCAAGATAAAATTGCATCTCGCCGCTGACATAGTCTTTGGGCTGAACAAATTCCTGTTGGCTGCGACACGCGACCAAGGCATCCCAAATCCATTTTGCACGCTTAATCACGGCTTCATGAATCGCCTCGTTGGTGGCATCATCCGGCGCGATCACTTGCACCTCGCCAGAGGGAGAAACGCGAAGGGTAATTTTACGTTTGTTTGTCGTCGCACTTTCTTGTTTTTCAACCAAAGGCCGTTTTTTACGAATCACCTCGTAGGCAATAGCGTCGTCGCCATAGACAAAGCTGTATTCTTCACTATCGCGTTCATTAGAATGAATGGCAGTCATAAAAAGGCTTTCATAAAATAATTAACCTTAATGAGACGAACGTCTAAGGCGATTGTTTTGTGTCACATCCGTGATCAAACTTTCGGTTTTTTGCATACCTAATTCCTGATACAAAACAGGCAGCAGACCAAGTCGAATTTGGTTTTCCATCTCATGAGGGTTAATCGAATATTCCGCTACGGCTTTATGCACTACTTGATCTATCTTTAACGCATATTCAATGCCTTTATCTTCGTTAAACGGCAACGCATTTGGATCGGCATCAGCAAACAAACCCAGCATCAAACCATAGTAAATTTGCACATTGCCACGCACATACGAATCGAGCTGGCGGATTTTCTCTAGCGGAATCCCCGCCACATTACGTTCTTTTAGCTGCTCTTCTAAATCCGCAAACAGCATATATTGCTTAATCGGCGCATCAAACATGGCGCTGGCCTTTTCGATGGCCTCTTTTAACAGCTTGGAGAAATATTCCTGAGCGTAAGGATCATCCGCCAGCTCTTGCTCTATTTGTCGGGTCATGCGCCCAGTAATGGCGTCTTTTTTATTACGTGCTTCGGCGCCTGTCATCGGTACAGGTTGGCTATTGTTACCCAAATCCCCGACCCAATACGCGCCTTTTGATTCACGAATTTCTACTCCGCCAATATGCTTATCCAGCAAGGCTCGAATGTCCTCTTCGTATTGATCGTAATCGATGGTTTCTTCTGCCGCTGCACGTACTTTCTGACGTAAGTCCGTCATGTTTTTCAGGGTTTGCTTATACAGCGCCCGTTTGTCATCAAAGCGTTCATCCTCAAAATACCCCGCCGATTGCAACGCCACCTTCATGCAACGAGCAAACGCCGACAAGGCCGCATAAAAATCATCACGTTTTTTTAAATTCACATCGGTTAGCTGACCATCAATATTTTCGATTTTAACCGCCAACGCCAGGCCTAATGCAGTGAGGTCACTCTTATTCTGAACCGAATCAAAAAATGACCACAAGGTCGCGTACAAGCTCGGCAGTTTTTTGTACTCGGTCTCCATGGCGCTGTACAAGCCCTTGAGATCGTCAATATCAAAGCCCGCTTGCGTGCGCTTAGCAAGATCCTGATACTTCTCAATTGTGGTGTCTAATTCTGTCAACACTCCACGATAATCGATCAAATAGCCAAAATCTTTGTCTTTGTATAAGCGATTCACTCGCGCAATCGCTTGAATCAAGCTATGTTGTTTCAACGGTTTATCAATGTACAAAACCGTATTTTTCGGCTCATCAAAGCCCGTCAGCAGCTTATCCACCACGATCATAATGTCTGGGCCGTCGTCCTCAGAAAACGCTTTAATAATCTGCTTGGTGTAGGTTTTCTCGTCCTGATTAACGACGTTGTTTTTCCACCAGTTTTGTACGATGTCCGTACTTTCTTTATCGACTTCACAATGGCCTTCTCGCGTGTCTGGCGCCGACATCGCCACCACAGAAGTCACTTTACCAATCTCATCCAACAACACTTTATAGCGAATTGCCGAGGCTTTGGAATCACATGCCAATTGCCCTTTTAAACCACGATGTTTGAAGTTTTGAAAATGGTCCGAAATATCATGAGCGATCAATTCTAAGCGACCGTGAGTTTGATAAATCTGCCCTTGCTGAGCAAACTTACGTTTTAAGTCCGCGCGTTGTTTGTCGGTCAGCGTATCGGTAATGCGATCAAACCAAGCGTCAATGGCTTTGTCATTGGGGCTGAGTTCTGCTTTGCGTTCTTCGTACAACAACGGCGTAACCGTTTTGTCTTCCACCGCTTGTTGCATGGTGTAGGAATGAATAATCTTGCCGAACTTGTTTTCAGTTTTATCGTCTTGCAACAAAGGCGTACCGGTAAAGGCCACAAACGCCGCTTTGGGCAAGGTTTGGCGCATGCGAATATTGTTTTCGCCATTCTGGCTGCGGTGTCCTTCGTCCACCAGCACGATGATATCTGGGCTGTCGTTATAGCATTCCGGCAACGCCACCGCGGTGCCAAATTTATTAATAATAGAAAAGATAATCCGCTCGTTGCCCCTGCCAATTTGCTGAGCAAGGCGCGCGCCATTGGTCGCCATCGCCTTGGACTGATCTTTCGTCGACAAAGCCCCGCCTGACATAAAGGTTTGCGATAACTGATTTTCCAAATCCACCCGGTCAGTCACCACAATCACCCGACACTTCGCCAGCTCAGGCAACCAGATCAACGCCTTGGAGAGAAACACCATGGTAAAGGATTTGCCAGAGCCCGTGGTATGCCAGATCACGCCGCCGTTACGAGCGCCTTGGCGTTTCGCATTAACAACGCCACCCTCTTCCACGCCATCATCAAAGGTGGTGATGCGTTCTACCAAGGCTTTAATACCAAACACTTGCTGATAACGCGCCACAATGCGCCCGTTCTTTTTGTCGAACAAGCTAAACAAACGCGTCATTTCCAGCAATCTGTCATGGCGCAACAAAGACACCAAAAGACGATCCTGATCCGTTACCAACAAATCCCCACCCGCGATCAAAGCAAGATAGGTTTCTCGCGTTTTGCTCGGTCGATGATCGAACAAGGCATCTAGCTTGGCTGGCGAAAGCGGCGTGTTCTTCAGGCGTGAAAATGTCACCTCAGTGATCTCTTCTTCTTTCCACTTCGCCCAGAACTTGTCTTTCGTGCCACAGGTGCCGTACAAACCATCATCGCCATTAATCGATAACAACAACTGGCTGTAGGCAAACAAATGCGGAATTTGATCTTGAGCTTGGTTACGAATGCTTTGCGAGACGCCTTCCAGCACCGAGGATTTCCCAGCCTTAGCTTTCCCTTTTTGGCTGGACACTGGACGCTTCGCCTCGATCACCACCCAAGGCAAGCCATTCACAAAACACACAATATCGGGGATACATTTGCCCGTGCCATGGGTGTTTTCCACTGTCAGCTCTTCGGTAAAATGGTATTCGTTGTTGGCGGGCGTTTGCCAATCGATCATTTGAATGGTTGGGCTGTGTTTTTTTACCGTCGATAAACTCCGTCACCGTGATGCCATAGGTTAACGCATCGTAGAGTTTTTCATTGGCGGCGCTTAAGCCTTCGTTCATGGCAGGGTTGGCAAGCTGATGAACGATCTTATCAATCGATTCCTCTGACAAACTCCGAAGCTTGCCCAAATAGGAAAAACGCTGCTTGGCTAATACCTCACGAAGAACGTGTGGCAAAATCACCACAGAGGATTTCCCCCGCTGCGCCAAACAAGCACTTGGGGGAATAAACTCGTAACCCAAATTGCTCAACAGCGTCAGCGCGGGAATCTTCGAGCTGTGTTCTTCATTGGTATTGAGGCTTTCACCAGCCATGCGTCCTGCCTTATTCAAACTTACGTTTTTTATCGTGTCGGAAATCTACACTTATCGCTTGTCGATTCATGCCTATCGCCACCGATTTTTCAATAGAGTCTTTCAAACCGGCCAACAAAGCCACTTCGTTAGAAATAGCCAGATACTCTAAAATGCCTTGGGCCGTGCTATCAATAATGTCTTTGGCATCGCGAATTCGAAACAAAGCCGAATCAGCCAACCCCAGCAAGGTTTTATAATCAGGAAAAACATGACTCTTTGCCAGCTTTAACGCCATTTTATCGTCAATGGTCTGATACATAACCGTATGAGTGATATCAAACGGTGGCGCGACAAAAATACGCGTCATGTCTGGTGTGTATTGCAGGGCAAAATTTTTCAGATGCGCGTCACCATTGCCAATAAGACAATTAAAAACAATATAGCGATACATTTTACGTACTTCATCAAGGCTATTAGTGTACATAAACGTCGCTTTCAACAGCGCTTCGTAGCTGCCATTGTATTTTGCGTCTGGCGAGTTGGGCTTTCTCAGCAAGGTGGTAAAATCTTCGTAGCCCAAACTCTCGCCATTGGGTTTATCAAAACGCTCAACCACAAACGTATCTAAGTTTTCTGACAAATAGGTGTTAGGCGGCGCCAAACCACAAAATCTTGCCGCTTCCATACAAACAAATTCATTCACTGTTAACAGCGTAAACTCAGCATCAAACGATTTAACGATCAGATCTTTCTGCTGTAAGGTTCGCCCCGTCGATAAGCTGGCGTTCGGAATACTCACCTTAGGCTGCACACCGGCCAAACTATTGCGTAGATAATATTTTTCCAATAACTGCGGAAACAAAGGCTGCTTTCCCTGATACTGCAAAATATCATCCAAACCTACTGGTTCCAGCTCGGGCAACGCCAACTCGCTACGATAAGACAAGCGACCAATGCCATTCTCGCCTTGCAGCGCTAACAAATACATATCGTCAACCCGAGCATAACGCGCCAGCTTTTCCGCAATGAAACGGCGATTAAATCCTTCGGGAAGATTTTGAGAAAAAATAGGATGCAAGGTACCAGAAGAATAGCCGTCCAAACTTGGCTTGGTCATAGTCAGAGAAACAAAACGCTCTGTTTGACTAGGTTGATAATGATGCCTAGACGCATTGGTCAGCAAACCAAGCTCGTGACCTTCCGCGCAAACCGTGAGTTTGTCGATGCTATGGGGGAAAACAATAGACTCAGTGTCAGCGGACATCAGTCATCCTCCGCAAACAAGGATTCTATCTCGTCCCATTGGGGTAATTGGTGTTTTTTGGGGGTGACTTCTAAGGTTAAGCCGACCGCGTCTAGGTAGCGTTCGAGAATATCTAACGAGCCAGTGAAACGGCCGTTTTCAATCAAGGACAAAGTCGATTTATTCACGCCTGTTTGTTCTGCTATTTGCTTTTGCGTTTTTTTCAGCGCTTTGCGGGCTGCGCAAATTTGCTCGCCGATCTGCTCTCGATTTGCCATTCTGCCATCCAAAACCATGACTAACACATAGAAAATTTTGTTATATAGCGAACAATATAGTTTAAATAGAAAAAGGTTGCTATATAACAAACAAATTAGACAGTTTAGCGCTTCTTCTGAATCATCACTAAGGTCCATCCATGACACCTTGCTTTGATAGTAACGAACATTTAAAACTGCCAATGGCGATTTACTCGCTTGGGGCATCTCGTTACCTCCCCGCCGTTAAAATGATAAACAGTGGCTAAAGTGAAAAACTGTTACAGCAAAGCAAAACACTGGATCGCACGCTTGAGGAAAAACTGTTCCTTTGTGAAGAAGATAAATGGTGGGCATTTATGCCACCAGAGGCAACCTTGTTTGATGACGCACCACGGCATTTATCGGCGATGATCCGCACCTACCCTAACTCGCTATTAAAAAATCCAGACATTCGCATTATGCCAATGGCGGCATTGGGAACACCACTTCACGACTCCAAAGATCATTTCTTTGATGAATGGTTATCCTATCGAAACCTTAGCCAAACAAAAGAATCAGTTCTCATGCTTTTCAAAGAACTGGCCTCTTGTTTCTTTGATGTGAACCTACGTATGTTCCGAATAGGAATGCTTGGAGAAGCACACGGACAAAATGCTGTTTTCGTATGGAACAAAGGGCAAGCACACGGTCTACTACTTCGCGATCATGATTCTTTAAGAATCTATGTGCCATGGTTAGAAGCTCATGGGATGACGGCCCCCAATTATTGTATCAAGCCTGGGCATGCCAATACTCTCTATCATGACCGACCAGAAGACCTATTATTTTGGCTACAAACACTCGCTATTCAAGTCAATATGCGCTCGATTATCGACACCTTGAGCCTCACATATAATATTAAAAATAACGAACTTTGGCAGGTGATGGGCTCTGAAATTCAACAGCTTATCAAACACATCGAATTTTCTGATGACACTCGAAAGATGCTAATTCATGAGCTATTTGAATGTGAAAGTTGGCCACAAAAACACCTTTTATCTCCCATGATAGATCGCGCAGGTGGACCTGGCAGTATGCCTTTTGGTAAAGGAACCGTCGTTAATCCATTTAGACAATCTTCCTAAATCCCTTCTATTCACGACTAATGTGCGTCCTGACTGTTATCAAGAGGCGCACAATTTTCTTTTGGACTATCAGATGAAAGACGTATTTCACAACATTTCTACTTCGACATTGGGCCATTTAACGGACACTGGCTATTTGAGCGACATTAAATCACAAGTACCTAATCAAAAAATGGTAGGCCGCATTGTTACCGCTAGAATATACCCACCTGATGCAGGAATACTCAGAGAAGCGCTAATTAAAGCCCAAGCTGGAGATGCTCTTGCTATTGAGTGCGCAGTCAATGATCACTATGCCTGCTGGGGAGAGTTGAGAAATTTGGCAGCACAAATTAAAAAGCTTGCTGGTGTTATCATTGCCGGAAACATTACTGATATTTCGGCGCTACGATCCCAACCCTTTCCCATCTTTGCCCGAGGAGTGAGCGCACTCACCACCCGCACCAGAACAAATGCTCAAAGCGGAGAAATTAATATACCCGTTACTCTCTCAGGCGTGATTGTTAAACCAGGTGATATTGCCATTGGTGATGACGATGGGCTCTTCGTATTTTCTGAAAATTATGCAAATGAGGTTCTCAAATTAGCGCAAATAAAGGAAAGACAAGATCGAGTAAAGCGAAAAGAATTATTATCAAAGCTTATACCTCCCTCCTCTAAAGCAGTGTAAATATTGTAGAAGGAAATCAAAAACTATAAATAATAATGATTATCGATTGCGCTATTGTTACTATATCTTTTCACTAATTCGAAAAGGGGTTAATTGCATGTCACCGCGAATCAACTATACAGCCACATTTTTACTACCTTTCACTTTGGGCACCTCCCAAATAGCCTTTGCAGATGTTAATACTAATTCAGTGGACTTAGACCCGCTGATTATTCAAACAAGTCGAACCAATACCAAACAAGAAGACAGCCCTCAGGTCGTGACCGTCATCTCTCGCAAACAAATAGAAGAGCAACTGTCTATTACCAGCGACAGTTCTCAGGTGTTGTCCAATCTTTTACCAGCGTATGCTCCGAATACTCAAAAGCTTAATAATAGTAGTCAGACGTTTCGTGGACGTTCTGTTTTATACATGATTGATGGCGTGCCACAGTCCAACCCCATTCGAGAAGGCAGTCGATCTGCTCATACCATTGACCTTTCTATGGTGGAACGCATCGAAGTCATCCATGGAGCCACTGCGGTTCATGGCTTAGGGGCAACTGGCGGTATTATTAACTTCATCACCAAATCAACACGTTCAAACTCATTGAAACAACACGTCGATGTTCAAATGACGACGCCAACGGATAAAGTAAGCAGTGACACTCTTGCTTATAAAATTGGTTATCAAGCAGAAGGTTCACAAGGCAATTTCGATTACCTTGTTGGTTTAACCAACGAAGTGCAAGGCATGTATCTCGATGCTGACGGCAACTATGTTGGTTCAGCAACGGTTCGTGGCGACATAATGGATTCAAAAAGCCATGATATTTTCGTCAAGCTTGGCTATTGGCTTACCGATGAAAAAAGACTGGAACTTGAAGTAAACAAGTACGAAATGAAAGGACGCATGAACTTTACTGGAGTCGATGGTGACAGGGAAAATGGTGTCGCAACCAGCTCCATAAAAGGCACGCCACCAAACGGTGTAGCCCCTTATAACGATGTACAAACCACTAGCCTTTTCTACACCGACAGCGACCTTGATGGTATGGAATTTAAGGCGCAGGTTTTTCATCAAGATTTTGAAGGTCGTTATGGCGCAACAAATTCCGGAAGCTTTCAAGATACTAGCATTGCACCAAGTGGCACGCTTTACGATCAAAGCCAAAACCAATCTGAAAAAATTGGCGCTAAATTCAGCCTCACAAAAGATGACCTTCTCGATCATGATTTGAGCATTACGACAGGGTTAGACTTACTTCAAGATACCACTAGCCAAACATTGGTATTAACGAATCGTGTTTACGTGCCAGAAACGGAATACACCAACTACGCCCCATTTATTCAGTTTGAATATAAGCCAATTGAACGCTTAGTTCTGCAAGCAGGTGCTCGTTATGAACATGCAAAATTAAATGTCGATACTTATCAGACAGTGGCCGCTAATAACAGTGTAACAGTAGATGGCGGCACTCCGAGCTTTGACGAGACAGTTTACAATGCGGGTGCCGTTTTCAAAATTACGCCTATTGTTAGTGTGTTTGCCAACTATTCACAGGGCTTTGGTATGCCTGATGTTGGCCGCGTACTTCGCGGCGTTAAAACCACCGATCAAGATGTTGATACACTGATAGATCTATCTCCTATCATGACCGATAACTATGAAGTGGGCTTACGTGTAAACCGCCATCCATACGATTTTGAATTAAGTTATTACGAATCTGATTCGGACCTCGGTAGCCGTATTGTTGAGGTTAATGACCTCTACGTTGTTAAACGCGAGAAGAAAGAGATTCAAGGTGCAGAAGCCTCTTTAGGGTTTCAGCTAAACAAAGAGCACAAATTACAAGCCAGCTATTCATACATTCAAGGTAAGTCAGATACCGATGATGACGGAAAAGTCGATACCAAACTGACTGGAGCGGATATTCCGCCTAACCGCTTAGTGGCATCGTGGAACGCACATTGGAATGAGAAGCTGTCTTCTTTATTACAAGTCAGCCATGCCTTCAGTCGCAGTTTTGATGATGACGAACTAAAGTTTGATAGTTACACTCTAGTCGACGCATCCGTTGGTTATAAACTTCCAGTTGGTAAAATGAGTGTCGCAGTAGCTAACCTATTTAACGAAGACTACTTCACCTATTATTCTCAGGCAGCCTACGCTAACGACAGTTTCTACTTCAAAGGCCGAGGTCGTACTGTGACACTTGCTTATGGTTTAGATTTCTAACAAACCGACCGAATCTAACTCTTCTCTTATTTTTTTCGAGAAGAGTTAGGTTTCTTTAGAGGCAAAGGACAGGATCCGCAATACACTGGCGGCTCAGTGGCTTGATAGTAAAAACAACAGGTACGTCGAACTCGAATAGGATTTTCTGATAAGGTAGTTAACTGCTTATCTCGATAAAAAACCGTCAGTGGATTTTCGTTTAAACCGAACAATTCCGTCGTACTCTTATCAAGCAGGTATGCATAATCCGCTTGAGCTTTTGACTCCATTTCCTCAGAAACACTCACTAATATACGTTGCTCATAAATACTAAACACACGCACAGCAATGTTTTCCCAAAGAATGCGTTTCGACACTTTTGTTAAAGCGTAGAATTGCTCCACCAATAACGTTAAATTTCCTGCAAACACTTGGTTTAGCACTGCTTCTCGCCAACGATTTCGATTATCAGACCAGCTTGTAACAGACGCATTCTTTAACGGCATTTTTGATAACCACAATCTATTTTCTAACGGGTATTCAAAAACACAGTTAGCTAATGAACCGTTCAATCCTTTATCAAAACCAGACATGGCATAAAGTACTGGCGCTAGCGTCAGAAAAGCCATGCGTTTCATCACTAACGATGCCGTGACTTTAAGGTTTTCTGCGCCAAGTTCTGGCATGATTTTTTGAAGTGTTTCTAAGCACAATGCTGTATCCAACAGCTTGCTCGAATCGATGGAAAGTGGCTCATTCTGTTGGTAAGACTTAAGTCCAAATGCCGCTAACACCTTCCATTCTTCAGGCAGAAGTACTAGCTCACTATCTCGCTCAACCATGTTTAACGGCCTGAAAATCAAGCTTGCGCCCTTTTCCATAAGGGATACACATTGGCGTGCCAAATAGGGGATCAGTGCTAATATAACACTCCATATCAAACACGGCTTTTACCATATCATGATCTAATATTGTTTCTGGTGCGCCTTGGCAAAATACAGTGCCGTCTTTAATAACAATCATTTTATGAGCATACCGAGCAGCAAGATTCAAATCATGCAACACCATCAAAATGGTCGTTTTCTGAGTCGCATTCAGCTCAAATAACAAATCTAAGATTTCGATTTGATGGGTCAAATCTAAATAGGTCGTTGGCTCGTCTAATAATAAAATATCGGTGTCTTGTGCTAAGGCCATGGCAATCCAAGCTCGTTGCCTCTGACCACCCGATAAAGCATCTACGGAACGATCAGCAAACTCAGTCATATTGGTGTCTTGCAAGGCTTTATGCACTAATCGTTCGTCGTCCTTTGTCCAGCTCTGTAACCAGTTCTGATGTGGGTAACGGCCTTGTCGAACCAATTGTTCAACTGTTAACCCTTCTGGTGCTAAAGGTCCTTGAGGTAAAATAGCAAGCTTGCGAGCGACATCCTTTCCAGACAAGGAATGAATATCTGCGCCATTCAGCAGAACCTGTCCAGTCAACGGTTTCAACAAACGAGCAAACGATTTCAGCAAAGTAGACTTACCACAACCATTACCGCCCACCAGCACCGATATTCTATTTGGCTCAATGACTAAGTCTAACGCTTCTACAATGATTTTTTGTTCATACCCGAGCGACAGAGCAACACACTCTAATGGCTTATTTTCAGACAGACTCATCGTTAAAAAATCCCAATATTGCTCACCGACTTAAAAGCGCTGTCGATAGAGTAAATAAATAAAAAATGGCGCACCGATCGCAGACACAAACACACCAGCGGGAATATCCAAAGGTTGGAATAACAAGCGACCACAAAGATCTGCCAGCATAACCAAGCAAGCACCAACCAATGCAGATATTGGTAATAAAAGAGCAAAGCTCCGCGTGACAAAACGTCGAGCAATATGGGGGGCAATCAAGCCGACAAAGCCCACCGCGCCAGCATAAGCAATGGCTGGTGCCGCCATCACGACACTTAAAAAAAGTAACGACAAACGCAATTTTTGCACCGATATACCAAGCCCTGTTGCAACTTGATCCCCCAATTCTTGCGTGTTCACCCGACGCGCTAAATACAACGCCAAAGGCCAAGAGACTAGCAACCACGGCAATAAGGCTTTTACCTCAACCCAACTAGCACCATACACACTGCCTGTTAGCCAGATATAAGCAGTAATGCTGGTAGAGAGTGGACTCGCTGCAATCACAAAAGTCGTCACCGCCCCCATCGCTGAGGAAACACCAATACCAACTAACACCAATCGCATTGGTGTTACACCACTATTCCAAGCAAGTACATAAATTAACAACGCTGCCAACAAAGCCCCAGAGATGGCGAAAATAGGCAACCAGACAATCCCCATTGCTGTCGCGAAAAAAGATAAAAAACACACCGCTGCGGCTGAAGCGCCGCCCGTAATACCTATGATATCTGGTGATGCCAGTGGGTTTCGTATCATAGACTGCAGCACCAATCCAGACGATGCCAGAGCAGCGCCCACCATGGCGGCCATCAACACTCTTGGCAAACGCAAAATCTCGACGACAAACAATGAACTCTGATCACCTCGTCCAAACAGCGCCAGTATCACCTGCGGCAACGCAATAAACTCCTCACCTAAACACAGGGAAAGCAAAATAATCGACAGAAAAAAGACAAAGATAATGAGCATCGACCACAAAGAACGAACAGGGGTCGAAAACGAAAAAAAACGATGACGAACACTAAGCAACTTATTCACGCTTACCCCCTTTTCGAGCCAAATAAATAAAGAAAGGCGCGCCCAAAATTGCCGTCGTCACACCAATAGGCACCTCTTCTGGCATAATAATAAAACGACTAATCAAGTCAGCACACAGCAATAGAGTCGCTCCCCACAACGCACTCAACGGAATAAGCCACTTATGATCATAACCAATCAAAGACCTCACCATGTGAGGCACCATCAAACCGATAAAGCCAATATTCCCGCCCAACGCTACCGCTCCCCCAGCCAAGCCAATAACCAGAATACTCAGCACCACTTTAATCAATAACGTGTTTTGGCCTAAACCTTTGGCAATATCATCTCCCGATAACAGAATATTTATGTGTGGTGCGGCCAGCATTGCAAATGTAATACCCACCACAAAATACGGAACAAGTGGAACCACCAATGCCAAATCACGCCCAGAGACAGAGCCGGCAACCCAAAACAAAACACCGTCTAACCCTTCTTGCCCCATGACCAGTATGCCTTGGGTAAAAGCCATAAACAGTGCCGAGATCGCCGCTCCGGACAACACAATGCGAACAGGGGATAAGCCGTCTTTCCCTGAACTACCCAGTCCATAAACCAAGGCACCAGCCACACTCGCCCCCAAAAAAGCCAGCCACAAAAAAGTATTCAGGGAAGTAACTGAAAAGAGAGTCGAAAACAAAACAATGGAAAATACCGCCCCCGCGTTGACGCCAAAAATAGACGGAGAGGCTAGCGGATTACGCGTTAATGCTTGCATCAAAACACCTGAAACAGCTAAAGCCGCCCCCACTAAGCAAGCAACAAGAGCACGAGATAAACGCGTAGTGCGAATAATAATGTGGTCAATTGATTGAGGATCAAACGCCCAAAATGCAGTCCAGACCGATTTATTTGAAATGACATATTGCCCGTAAGCAATACTCCCTAATAAAGAGAGCATAAGGCATATAATAGACAGGACAAGAAGGATCCATTTAAACGTGCTACTGCTGTGTAACCCCATAAATGCTCTAGTGATCTACTGGAGATAGTTGATAAATTTGGTACAACTGATCCAGAATATTCTCAGCCCCTAGAATTCCGCCAGACAATAACCAAGCCACATTATCCACTTCATACACTTGCTTGTGCTTCGGTGCATCAAGCATTTTCCACAATGGATGAGATCGCCAAGCACGATAATTTTGTCTGACAGCAGGATCATTGGAATGCAAAATAATAAAGAAGACATCTGCATTCACACTAGGCAACGCTTCTTTTGTTTTAAGTTTGATCCCCCAACCTCCTTCATTGGGCAGCGGAAACTTAAAGCCTATTTCTTTCAACACCACACCAGGAAAACTTTGATTCAAATACAGACGTAAATGATCCGTACGAATATTTAAAATTGCCGCCGTCAAGGGCCAGTTCGCTTCTCGCTTTTTGATTCCGTTACGAAAATTTGTAATGCGCTGCTGAAAGTCATCCCAAATCTGTTTCCCTTTCTCTTTCTTGTTTAATGCTTCTGCCGTTAGATCCAAAATGCTTTTAAAGTCATACACATTCTCTGCCATCACAGTAGGCGCAATCTGTGATAATTGGCGATAGATTTTTTTATGCCGTGATTTGGTTGCAATAATCAAATCCGGCTTTAACGCCACAATAGCTTCTAGATTAGGCTGCGTTTCCAACCCAACATGAGCAACCCCCTTTAGAGCATCTCGTAAATATTCATAAGTTGGCTGCTGTGCCCAAGAATCCACCACACCAACAGGTGTAATCCCTAACGCCACCACCGAATCTGTCGCACTTTGAAATAAAGTCACAACACGTATTGGATACCTACTCTTATCCCGACCCTGATCTACCGTTGGTTCGCTAGCAACGGCGGCTTGAATCAACAAAAAAAGCAGCATCAAAGCTAACAAAACGATAGGTAACCATTTTAATCGACCGATCGACATACTCATCAACACCCTTAAATCTACAACGTATCTTTGTACATTAAATAATAGTATTGGAATTATACACAATAATGATTCTCATTTTATATTTAAAATCGATCTCATTTCTGAAAGTTACTTCAGGAAGAGATAAGATGCATCCTAAAGCCAATCGATACGAATCGCCTCGACAAAGAGAACGCAATGAATACAGTTGATCTACAAAGAAGATAGCTTGGAACGCTTATGAAATGAATTTGCGTCGTGAAAATTAGACCTTATTAGCGCTGATGAGCCGATTCCACCACACTAATGACACTGCGCTATAGACTCTCTTTTACACCCTGTTTGGCTCGCGTTATCAGGTCAGACGGTTTTATTTGCCAGACTAATTTGAAGCCTTTTGCACCCAGATAAAGAAACAATACGGGGATCAACACGGTATTAAAGGCAAACAACGCCAGCAAGGTGAGAAAGTCGTTTACCAAGCCATTCAGCGTTTCCACGTAATGGCTTATCTTGTCTTTAAAATGACCAAGACCAAAAGCACTTTGTTTAATAGATGAGAAAAAGCTTTGGTCTTCTACTGTAAGATTATCTAGGTCATCGATGGATTGTTGTAAGGCACCGATCTTGTTTTGCGAGGCCTTGATCTGTTGTTCAGTACGTTGGCGTTCACTCATTAAAAGACTTTGCTGCGTTCGCAAGTTCGCTAGCGTTTCATCGTTATTAAACAGAATATCCAAGGTAGACAAGGTTTCTTTACGCGCTGACATTTCACGATTGAGAGAATCACTTTGAATGGTCAAATCCACCAAGCGCGCATCATAGCCCGACAATGTTTGCTGCTGTTCATTCTGTTTGATTTGTAACGTCTGTTTGTCTATATCAAGGGATTGTTTGAGATCGGCGGCAACGCCTAATCCCGTTGTCACCTCGTTCATCTCGTCAGAGTGCACTTGGATCTTATCCATGGTTTGCGTCTTTTCATCATTCAAAAACGACGCATCAACCAACGCAGACAACAAAACCACCAGCACCAATAAAAACTTTGCACCTACTGCGGTGACAAAGATTTTATAAGCCACTTCGGTAAAGCGACTTCTCACCCAATACAAGTAACCAAATAACAAACCAGACAGAGTCACAAAGGCTTTGAAATACACAGTAGAAATAATTTTAAGCAGAATACTTTGGAAAATAAGCGACGACACCGCGATCTTCATTACATCAGAAAAATCTTCAATCATGTCGTTAAAAGGGTCTAGTAACTCACCGATAGTAACCGAACTGACAAAAACACTGATTTGAATACTTTGTAATACAGACACCGTCGCATTGAACAGTTTGGCCAAGCCAAATGCGCTTAACGCCTGCACCAAAGACGAAGAAACATAGTCAGACGCTTTGGCATCCAATAAGCCCCACCAAGAAAAGACAATCGCCAACACAATGGCAACGTAATAACCGTTAATTTTGCTTAGTCGCTTAATCACTTTTCGTCCTCATCTTTCGCACACTCATTTATACCAGCTAACAAGATTGGATAGCGAATAAAGACTAAAACAGGCTGAGAAGAAAAAGAGCAGACATTAAGGGTATATGAGGCAGTTTTGAAGATAAATGGTGCGCCCGAGAGGATTCGAACCTCCGGCCTTCGCCTCCGGAGGGAACTGCACAAGTATTCTTAATGCACCATTAATCCACATAAAACCTTATAAATCAATAAAATAATAGAAGTTTAGGTATTTAAAAAATGTGGATTAAAGTTCTTTTATGTGTCTATCTTGGTCACAATATGAAAACAGCTTAAATACAAAAATGCTCCTTTAAATTAAAGTTTTAGTAGGCCTATTTCCCGCCAAATTTTGAGTGGTTATGTAGTTTGGCCCGAATTCAAGTCCGAAGTGCGACACTTTTTATTTCAAGCAACTAAGCACATTTCTTTAAAAACCATCGCTGGTTGCTTGAACCCTAGACACTTTTTTGGACGATAGTTTATTCGTCTCATCGCGAAGTGTATTCTCTCTTCTGTAACATCTCTTAAATCAGTGCCTTTGGGTACATACTGCCTTAGAAGGCCGTTGCTATTTTCATTAGCGCCACGCTCCCAAGAGCTATATGGATGAGCAAAATATACTTGCGTATATAATGCTTCAGCTATCTCAGTATGATAGGCAAACTCTCGGCCATTATCGGCTGTGATCGTGTGTACATGATCTTTAAAAGGCATCAATAACTCTATAGTCGCTTGAGTCACATCTTTAGCTGATTTCGAATCCACTTTCTTTATGAGGTAAAAGCGCGTCTTTCTTTCTAACAAGGTGACGATAGAACCTGTTCCATGTTTGCCTAAAACAGTGTCTATTTCCCAATCACCAAAACGCTTTTTTGTCTCTACAATGGCTGGGAGCTCATCAATAGAGGCTTTGTTTTTAATCACTTCTGCTTTCGTTCGCTGGCCTTTCCTGTAGCGTTTTTTTCGTTGTCTCAAATGGCGATAAAGCATCCCTTTGTTTCTTTTGTCATCATGGATATATTGATAAATCCATTCATGACTAACAGGAACGCCACAGTTTTTGAGTGCGTTAGAGATTTGCTCAGGACTCCAGTCGATTTCAATTAAAATACGAATGAAATCAATCGTCTTTGATGATATGCGATATTTAGCTGATGTTTTTCGCCGTATTAAACAAGCTCTTTGAGCTTTGTCAGGGCAATATTCTGTTACTTTTTTATTCCGCTTTAGCTCACGATAAATCGTCGCTCTATGACAATTCAGTGTTCGTGCAATATTTGCCACTGATATTTCTTGTCCTAAAAGAGCGGAAATCTGGTATCTTTTGCCTTCGGTCAACTGCTGATAATTCATGTTGGTACTGCTTCATTCTGTGGTAAGAAAAATCATACCAACTTCAGCAGTTGGCCTCCTCTACACCTCTACACCTCTACACCTCTACACCTCTAATTGCAGTGTCGCACTTATTATCTGAATTTAGGGGTTTATAGGTTAATGTCGGAAGGAATTTGGCTATATTTGCAAAACCAATCGATAAAGGAATAGCTTAAAACATAGCCTCATCGTTGGTTGAATCGCCTATGAAGGCAGTTTTCTCAAGCGGTCTTCCCAGACTTAAAACGTGATTATCTCATGGCAGGGGCTTACTCGTATGTTCCACTAGAATACTAAAAAAGTATCTCTGGTATTGATAGGTTAAGTTTTGGCTTTAAAGTGTAAAATAAGTTTGTCAGATTAAGGTATTATGACAAGATTTATATAAGGAAAAATATGATCAAATCGATCGGGACTTTTAATCTCTTCAAACATACCAGTCTCGACTTGATTATTTTTTAAAAACGGTACAGTCTAAAAACTGATTAAATAAATCTGAAAATATATGTTATAGGTATTTGATATGGAACAATTAGACGCTCAAGTGAGCAATTTTATTGAGTTGACAATGAGTTATTATACAACTCGCTCAATGGCTAATATTCACCTGACGCGGCAATGCTATCGTGATATGAGCTTAGCCTTATCGACACCTGTACCTGATTCCATAGTGATTAAAAATGATAGAATAATAGGTCAAGATGATAATTCTATCCCTATACGGCACTATCTACCTAAACACCTATCTATCCATGAAAATCTGCAAGTAGTTTACTTTCATGGTGGTGGTTTTATAGTTGGTGACTTAGATACCCATGATGATGTGTGCGCAGGAATAGCTGATACTTGTGGAATCAACTTAGTATCAGTAGATTACCGTCTGGCGCCAGAACACCAGTACCCTTGTGATATTAAAGATTGTTTATCTTTAGTAGACGGTTTATTAGCCCAAGGTAAATTCATTATTTTAGTTGGTGATAGTGCTGGTGCTAATTTAGCGGCATGTGTAGCAAACGCTCGTTCAAATTATACAGAGACACAGCTACTAGGGCAGATTCTAATTTATCCAGTTTTAGCTCATAACGAATTAACACAATCAATGAATGAACATGCCAATGCACCTTTATTAACCAAAGAACATATGACATTTTATCATGCCAGCAGAGTAGGTGGTGATACCTTAAACATTCCTGAAAAAGACCCTTTATACTGCCCATTACAAGCGTCATCATTTAATGCATTACCAGAAAGTTATTTATTTCCAGCACAAATAGATCCTTTATATGATGATTGTAAGTTATATGCTCAGGCATTAAAAAATGCAGGTGTCAAAGTTGAGAATTACTCTGAAATAGGTATTGGTCTGGTACATGGTTATTTGAGAGCTCGTCATATTAGCGATAAAGCAGCATTCAATTTTAAAAAAATATGCGAAACTGTATCAACCATTGGTAGGGAACATGCGATCAAGTCGAGCTGCGCGCCTTAACATTCTGAAAAGCCCAATGGCAGTCCGTAATATGGCTAGTTTATCACTTTCTACCACTAAACAAGATAATTGAACCTTGTTTAATGGTCTAATGATTCTAGAAAGTCCTATAGCCTATAATTCACTAAAATATAGGAAGTAGATCATGACCATGACAACCCGAAAAACACGACTAAATTACACGTCCAAACAAAAATGTGAACACGCTAGATTGATGGTGGAAGAGCACTATTCTAACCAGCAGATTATGGACATATCCGGAGCGGGAGCAACAGCCGTCGCTCGTTGGAAAAAGCAGTATTTAGATGAACAACTCGGCGAGTTTACTCAAAACAAGATCCCTTTAGACGCAGATAAACGGCTAATAGAAGAACTTAAAAAAGAGTTGGCAGAATCAAGGGAGGATGTACGGCTATTAAAAAAAGCAACCGCCTTGTTCATACGCGACAATCCAAATTTAAAGTGATTCGACAATTGATCAAGGCAGAGCCCCTGATAGCCATTCAGAGGTTATGTCGATTATTTGAGCTCCCCGTGTCTAGTTATTACTATGAGCCTGTGGTTCGCTCAGAAGATGAGGAAATCAAGCAGAGAATGGTGGAGATATTTGAAGCGTCTTTTTATTCTTATGAAAAGCGACGCTTGGTCATCGACTTGAAAAAAGCATCGTTTAAAATTGGTGTGTTTAAAACGGCTAGATTAATGAAAACATGGGGATTAGTCGCGAAAAGGCCGAAGAAACCACATTACTATGTAATGGGTAATGGGTAAAGAACAACCCACGACACCACATTTATTAAAAAGAGCGTTCAACCCGACGGACCTCAATACTCGTTGGGTAGGTGACATTACCTATATACGATCGCACCAAGGTTGGAGTTATTTAGCGACGGTGATGGATCTCGCTAATCGTGAAATAGTCGGTTACGCAATGTCGAAAACACCGGATGCCAAACTGGCTAAAAAAGCACTAACGAATGCGATTGCAAAGCATCAGCCGAACACTAAGGGGTTAATGTTTCATTCAGATCAAGGTGTGCAATATAACGCCAAGTTATTTAAAGAAACGCTCCACGGTCATAAAATGATTCAAAGTATGAGTCGACGAGGTAATTGTTGGGATAATGCCGTTCAAGAACGTTTTTTCCGCAACCTAAAAACGGAATATCTGAATGATCAGACTTTTATTAATCACCAATCGGTGGTCGCTGCCGTCGAACGGTATATTGGGTTCTATAACTACAAGCGATTGAACTCTGCGATTGATTATTTAACACCGGCTCAGAAACGACAAGAATTACTAAAAGTGGCTTAGAGACCCTACAGGATTACTTGACCATTACAATCAGACACCTTTATCAAAACGAATAACTCTCTACCTTTCAAGTTGAATTGTCAGACCAAGTCAAAATTAATACCCTACATTCTCCTTAAATATCCTAAAATTTTTGTCACAGTCAAGACTCTAATAAACACTCAAATAGTTTGTAGGTTATTAATTTGATTTATATTTGAAACAGTAAAATTAAGATCTTTAATTTTCCCATCATTTAAACCATAGATCCACCCATGAACAGATAGGTTCTGATTACGTTCCCAAGCAGTACGAATAATTTTCGTTTTACATAAATTATGAACTTGCATTTTTACATTAAGCTCACAAATATAATCAATTTTTTCCTTATTATTAAAATGTTGAATCGTATTTTCATAACGCATATATAAATCACGTACAGATTGCAACCAATAGTCAACAATACCATTTTCCGTTTGATTAATCGCAGCTTCAATGCCACCACATCCATAATGACCAACTACCATTATATGTTTTACTTTTAATACATCTACTCCATATTGAAGCACTGAAAGTAAATTCATATCTGTATGGTACAAAATATTAGCAACATTTCTATGTACAAAAACTTCTCCAGGAGCTAAGGACATAATTTCATTTGCTGGAACACGACTATCAGAACAACCAATCCAAAGATATTCAGGACTTTGTTGCTTTGATAAGCTAGTGAAAAAAGTAGGATCTTCTTTAATTTTATTTTCAGACCAAAGAAAATTATTATTGAATATATCATTAATACAAGGTGACATAATAAATATTAAGTAATTTAATTAAAAACCACCATCCTTCATAATTTATAATTTATAAATAACTAGGCAACCAAGTTATTATTTCAGGGAAAATAGAAAAGATGCACATAGCTAATATAAAAATGCCCACAACAGGCCACGCACTCTTGTATATATCAGAAATAAGAATATTTGGCGCAGCACCTTTGAGTGAAAACAAAGTATAACCAAACGGAGGTGTTAAGCTTCCAACAGTCAAGTTTATTAAAAAAATAGTCCAGAACCAAATAGGATCAAAATCGAATTGTTTAACTATTGGTTCGTAAAGAGGAATAGCTAATAATAAGAAAGCAAACTGATCTATAAACATGCATAAAAAGAATGGTATAGCCATTAAAACTAAAAACATGATCCAATCATTGATGGACAAGTCAGATACAAAATTGATGAGGCCTGACGTTGCTCCAGAGAAGGATAATAACTGACTGAATAATTTAGAGCTTGCAACGATTATGATAATCATAATGCTAATTTTAGAAGACGATTTTAGCGATTGCCAAATCATTGAAACCGAACATGATCGATAAATAGCTGAAGTTATGATAGCACCGACAACCCCACTTGCAGCTGCTTCTGAAGGCGTTGCTACCCCAAGAAGTATAAGGCCCATTACAGATAATATAACTATAAGAAATGGTGACACTTTAATAATTTCGTATAATTTCTCTTTAAATGTATATTTGATTTCTACGTTTTCACTCTTTGGAACTAGATCCTTATTATTTCTTATCTTATAAAAAATATATAAACAAAGTACCAATGCCAAAATAACTCCTGGAATTATCCCTGCTATTAGTAAAGCAGAAATTGAAGTATCGCGAACAAGAGAACCAATAACTATCACAAAAAGACTTGGTGGTATTATAGGAGCAAGAGATGCACCACCAAGAATAGTAAAATTCGTCAATTTTATATTATAGCCTAGCTTTTCCATTTGCGGCAAAATTGATCGGCCAAGCATAGCAGCTACTGCAGCTGCAGACCCAGATAACGCACCAAAAATAGTGGATAAGCCAACTACTAAATAATACATTCTTCCTTTAATATTTCCAATCCACTTATCTAGAGCCTTTGATAATACATCGACCGATCCTGACCTAAATAATATCTCTCCCATCAAAACAAAAAGTGGTATTGTTACAAATGTTTCTGATGTAAGCGTTTCATATATACTATTACTGAACATTCCAAAACCGCGTGTTCCTAACGTAATTAATACACCTGAAATATTTGCGATAAGAAAAGCAATAAAAATAGGAATCCCAGTTGCCATCAGAACAAATATAAATAAAAAAGAAATCAGCAATATTGAATACCATTCCATTTCATACACTCCTTAGATTAGATTTAATATTATAAGCTCTTTTAATAAAAAGTAATAAAAAATGACAGGACGTCAATAATAAAGAAAAAGGTATAAATATAAAAACCCACCATTTTGGAATTGAAAATGCTCCTAGCGTTCTTATTTCTGTATCAAAAAGCCTAACAAGCTCTAAAAAAGTAATATGAAAAGTATAAATTATTATAAAAAATGAAATCGCGTACAATATTAATTGTATATAATTTCCAACTTTTTCAGAAGAAAAATCCAAAATAACTGAAATTGAAATATGTTCATTATTTTTAGTAACTTCAGGCATAGTTAACATTAAAGATGCACAAAATAAATAAGTTATTGTATCTGGCCCCCAAGAAGTAGGAGAAACAAAAAAATACCTCATCACGATTTCTGTACAAAAAACTATTACTATACCCCCTAACATCAATGAACCAATATTAAAAGAAAGATCCGAAATTAAATCTATCGTTTTTTTTATTTTTATATACATAAAAAACCTATAAAAAGAAAGTAGACTGTATTTTCAAAATACAGTCTACTAATTAATTTAATATGTCATACTTTCTGAAAGTGCTTTTTTTCTAAGCTCTCTAACAGAATCACCACTTAATTCTTCACCAACCTCCCATACACCTTGAGCCCAAAGTCTATCTAGTTCAGACGCTTCTTTATCACTAAATGACTCTATAGACATGCCATTTTTCAATAAAAAAGCCTCTTCCTTTACTTGCAATTCATCGAAATGTTGTACCGAATCAATTTCAAGTTGTTTTCCCGCTTCGATGAGAATATTTTGGGTATCTTTACTTAGTTCATTCCAACGATCTAAGTTCATAAAAATCATTAGACCCACCTGCCCAAATACAGGAGCAGTCATGTAATCTATAACCTCATGCCATTGTAAATCGCTAGCTCCAGTCAAACCCCATGCAGCACCATCAATCACACCACGTTGTAGAGCAGTATAAATTTCACTAACGGGCATATTTACCGGTGAACCGCCAAGATTTTTAATCATAGAGTGATATGAAACAGTTCCTCGGATACGGCGTCCTTCTAAACCAGGCTCACCTGTTATTTTATCTCTTAAATAAAAGCGAAAACCTTTGGTTCCTGTAGAAGGTGCAGCGATTAATTTCAACCCTAATTTCTGATACTGGTTATCAATATAATCAATAATTCCTTTTTCGCGTCGCTTAATAGGATCAACATCAATAGCATCAAGAGTTAAACCGACAGCTGTAGTACCTGAATGATATGCAGGATGAGTAAATAGGAAATCAAACACTCCTATTTGAACAGGTTGTAGCTGTTCAAAAGCTGGGACAACATCAGGACCTTTAATATTGAAGGTTATTTTTCCATCAGATTTTTCTTTAACTAAATCTATAAAATCAGGGACAATTTCACTATGCCAAGCGAAATTTGGTGCGTAACTTGATAGCATACTAAATTCTTTTGCATGCAGTGTTGAAATAGTTCCAAATTGAATTAATGAAGCAACACTTAAAAATAAAATTTTATTAGATGTTTTTTTTAATATATTCATTATATTTACCTCTGTATTATTATTTTTGTAGAAAGTTTGAAACAAATCCAGTATTAAAATCTCCTGATTTAAATTTTTCATGTGAAATTAATTTAAATTGGAACTGAGCTGTTGTAATCACTCCTGAAATTTCAGTTTCCTCAAGCGCCCGCTTCATTCGAGTTATCGCTTCTTCACGATCTCTACCCCAACATATTATCTTTCCAATCATAGAGTCATAAAAAGGAGATATTACATATCCATTTTCTAAATGACTATCCATTCGAACACCAAAGCCGTTAGCAGGTCTGAAGTTAACAACTTTAGAGGGACAAGGCATGAAATTATTATCTGGATCCTCTGCATTCAAACGGCACTCAATAGCATGTCCATTAATTACAACATCACATTGTTTTATTTTTAAAGTTTGATCATCTGCAATTTTAATCTGCTCTTTTATAATATCTATGCCAGTTATCATCTCCGTTACTGGGTGCTCTACTTGAACTCGAGTATTCATCTCTATAAAATAGAATTTCTTCTCATTATTATCAAAGACATATTCAACTGTTCCTACATTTTTATATCCAACTTCTTTGCAAAGTCTAATTGCTGAATCACAAATCTCTTTACGTTGGATCTCATTAAGTGCTGGAGAAGGAGCTTCTTCAACTAATTTTTGATTACGTCTCTGAGCAGTACAGTCTCTTTCACCTAAATGGATACTATTATTTCCATCAGATATAATCTGAACCTCTATATGCCGAATATCTGTTAGATATTTTTCGATATATACTGATGAGTCACCAAAAGCAACTTTCGCTTCTGACATAATTTCGTTAAGATCTTTTTCTAAAGTATCACTTGATTTTACGACCCTCATACCTCTTCCACCGCCACCAGCAGAAGCTTTAATAAGTAATGGGAAACCTACAGATCCAGCAATTTCAAATGCTTTTGTTTTATCTTTTACAGCTCCATCTGATCCTGGAATAGTTGGAACTCCAGCTTTAGTCGCTATTTTACGAGCCTCAATTTTATCACCCATTTGAGCGATAATATTGGAAGATGGTCCGATAAAAATAATATTATTATCTTCACATTTTTTAGCAAAACTGGCTTTTTCAGACAAAAAACCATAGCCTGGATGTATAGCATCTACTTTAAATGATAAAGCGGCACTAATAATTGAATTTTCGTTTTGATAGCTCTGCTGAGCTGGTGAAGGCCCAATGCACAACACTTCATCAGCTAGTTTCACTGGTAATGAATCTTTATCAGCTTCTGAATATACAACAACACTTTTCACACCGAGTTCTTTACAAGCTCGGACAATTCTCAAAGCAATTTCCCCACGATTAGCAATCAAAATACTTTTTATATTGTTGAGCATCACAACCTCCTAAAGCACATATTAATGAAAAATTCATACCAATAATTAAACTTCTAATCTTTAATTATAAGCATTAGTGGTTGACCAAATTCGACAGCTTGATTGTCTTCTACATAAATTTCTTTTACAGTTCCATTTACCTTTGCTTCTAAATTATTCATCAATTTCATAACTTCAATAATACAAAGTACACTATCAGGTTTCACGGCCTGACCGACTTCAACAAAAGCAGGAGTGTCAGGACTGGAGGACTTATAAAAAGTACCTACCATTGGAGCTTTAATTATTACTTCATTTTCTTTTATTTCTTCTTTTTTATTTATTACTTCTTTACTTGAGGGTTCTTTTTTAGAAATTGAAACTGCGTCGTCAATAAAAATTTCATTAGAGGGTTTTTTTTCTGGAACAACGTGAGAGCTTTCTAAATTCAATCTACCTTTAACCTCTTCATTTCTACTAATAAAAAGCTCAAGCCCTTGATAGTTTAATGAGAACTCTTTGATATCATTATTTTCATTAACCCATTCAGTCAAGATTTTAATATCATTTAATGTAATTTCTATGTTTTTCATTTTAATTTCCTTTTTATTATATTTTATCTTAAAATTGTAATATTCAAGCCAGAATATGAAACACTGATTTTTTTCCCATCACCTTTAGCTATATTTTTTATTAGGCTGACGATCTGACCTTCATAATAGTCACCACTTTGTCCGCTTTCTATGGATTTTTTCATTTCAGTAACCTGATTACCCGCAAACATCGCTCTTAAAAGTAGCTCGTCCATATTCGCTAATGGGTATTGCTTTTTAAGTCCTACCAACATTGGCTTCGGTTCAGATGGTTTTAAAGCAATATCAGAAGCTCCATTTTTAATGATTTTTTCATATGCAGAATCATCAACAGGACCAAGTAACCGACCGTAATACCCCAGCACATATTTTTTTATCTCGTTAGGAACAACGCTATATCTATCCCCCGAAATGACATTCATAACTGCCTGAGTACCGACAAACTGTGCAAATGGAGTAATCATATTTGGCCATGCTAATTCAGCTCTAACACGAGCAACTTCATCAAGAAGCTCATCGTATCGATGGCCAAGTCCCGCCGTTTCTAATTGGGACTGAAAATTAGAAAGCATTCCGCCCGGTAACTGATGTTTATAATGTAGCGCGTTGTATTCGACTGGTATGCCAACAGGCTTATTTTCTAACTTAGCTATGTTAGCTAGGTGTTCACTTATTTTGTCAATTTCGTCATCATCTACATTAACCTTATAACCAAGCCCTTTTAGAGACTTAACAATATTTTGAGTAGATGGCTGTCCTGCTCCATTTGCTAACGGGGCAATCGATGTATGTAAAACGTCAACACCAAGTTCTACCGCCTCAAGGTAAACGAGTGGAGCTAGTCCAGTTAAACAATGGCTGTGAAGCTCCAATGGTCTATCACCAATAACCTCTTTTATAGCCGGTACAAGGGTTCGAATTCTTTCCGGTGTAAGTAGGCCTGCCGCATCCTTCAGCATGATCGAATCGACATCGGCTTTTTTAATTAATTCAACAGCTGTTTTAACAAACAATTCATCTGTATGAACAGGGCTTTGACAAAATGATAAAGCGCCAAATGTATGAGCTCCTAATTTTTTGGCTCTTTTTAATGAACGAACAATATTTGAGACATCATTAAGCCCATCAAATGCACCTATCACTCTAAATCCATTTTCGTACAGTCGGTCAACCCATCCGTCAATAACATCATCGGGGAGAAAGTCGAATGAGGCTATATTCCTTGAACGAATCAAAGCTCGAAATTTAGTATCGGGAGCCGCTTCATGCATTTTTCTAACTCTTTCCCAGGGGTCCTCTTTGAGATAACGCACTGAAACATCAAATTGAATCGGGGCCATTAAATCAACTTGCTCAAATCCAGCCTTATTTACAACTTCTGCGATGCCCAACATATGCTCTGTTCGCATTCGAGTAGCCCAAAGGCTTTGATGTGCATCACGAAACGTAGTGTCCACAATTTTAATTTCTCGAAGGCTATTAGCAGGACGGCCACCTTCACCAAATATTGCAGCAACACCTTTATGATTTTCAGGTATCATCAAATTCTCCTTTTTATATTTATATCGAAACTACTGTCTACTTAGTGAAACAATCTTATTACTTTCTCAAATAAAGCCTTAAAGCAAAAAAAAACACTTTATTCATAATGCATAAGAAAAAGTAGTTCGTCAAGCGATCATAAGTTCGTCATGCGAACTTACAGCTTTGATCTAATTGAAATTGCAACCAATGCATTTATGTAGCTTGGTTTTAAAAGTAGCTTTTTTATCGGTTTTGATTCAGTAGAGAAGTGCTTTTCTGATGACTTGATTGTCTTAATAGATGTCTAGTAAAGTCTGGGAAGTCCAGTTTTTCTAATAGGTGCGTGAAATTCATGATGGTAGTGTGATCGGGAATAGGTTTATCTAACGACAAGTCAGCAAATAAGCGCATAGAAGTAATCTCATACAAGGCATCTTCCATCGCTGGATCACTCATGTTGTACCAATGTTGCATGCAGTGAATGCGGAACATTGTTGATAGCTGATAAAGTCTTCTGCCATTCCCTGGTTTAGGATAAAACGGCTCAATAATCGCTTCTAGTTGATCCCAAGGCATCAACTCATTCATGCGAGAAAGGAAAATTTCCTTCCGTGTTTTACGGCGTTTGTTGTTGAACTCGCTGTCGGCAAAGGTGAGTTGGAGTGACATGGTTGAGACTCGAAGACTTAAAACGCGATTGTCTCATGGCAGGGACTTATTCGCATGCTCCCTAATGTAGGTAACACATTTTTCAAATGTGTATCATTCAAAAGCTGAAATGAACATCTATTTATCTTCTTACTGTGTATGTAACCGTATTTGTTCCGCAGCGTCTTGCAACACAGGAAGATATTCTTTTAGCAAGGTTTGATGGCTCACTCTCGATGCATTAGTACTAAGATTAATCGCGCCAAGTAAAGTTCCATCAAAAGTGAACGCAGGCACCGCTAACGAACGTAGACCAAGATCCAGTTCCTGATCCACTACACAGAAATTCTGTTCGGCAACTTGTAAAAGCATCTGCTCAAAAGCAGACTTATCGACAATACTATGCTCAGTAAAAGCTTCCAGTGAGAGATTTCTGAGCCAGTCTTTTTGCTCTTCTGGAGGTAACTTAGCAACCAGTACTCGCCCCATAGAAGTATAAGCAGCAGGCAACCGTGTTCCTGCACTTAAGGTTATCGACATCAAACGATGAGCTGCAGGAGAGCGTACTACATACATGATTTCTTGCTGATCCAATACAGCTAAGGAAGAAGACTCACCCAACCGAGCAGTAATATCATGTAAGTAATGTTCAACCACACTAATGTGATCATTACTCATATTATAGGCGTAACCAAGCCCCAACACCTGTGGTGTTAGGCTAAACAGCCGCTCTTCACGCTTGATGTAACCTAACGCATGCAAGGTCAGTAAAAAACGTCGGGCTTTAGCTCTATCCATACCTGTTCTATCAGCCACCTCAGACAATGTCATTTTTTTATGTTGGGGGTCAAAGGCCACAATAATCTCTAATCCAGATGCCAGTGCCCCCACATAGTCACGATGATCCGGTGACAGTTTCTCTTCATTCATACCAAATGTCTCATTTAGGTCATTAACATTGCTATTATTTCTGATTCACCACTTACTCGCCAGAGAAAAATAGAATAAATATTCATTTTGAGCTTGACCATTAATCCTAAATTAAACTATCTTGTTCGTATTGCAAACTTAAATTCGTATAACGAACAGGATGTATTATGACGACGTTTATGACACTGAAAGAGGCCATCGCCACCTATGTAAAAGATGGCGATACAATTGCGCTTGAAGGTTTTACACACCTAATTCCCTTCGCAGCCGGACATGAAATCATCCGTCAGAAGCGACGAAATCTCTCCCTAATTCGCATGACGCCAGATCTTATCTATGATCAATTAGTGGGAGCAGGTTGCGTTCGAAAATTGACTTTCTCTTGGGGCGGAAACCCTGGTGTTGGCTCGCTTCATCGTGTTCGTGATGCCATAGAAAATGACTACCCTTGCGCACTAGAAACGGTTGAACATAGCCATGCGGCGATGGCGAATGCTTATGAAGCTGGCGCTGCGGGTCTACCATTAGCGGTTTTTCGCGGTTACGTGGGCAGTGAATTACCACTCGTCAATACAGAAATTTCTTCCATAATTTGCCCTTTTACTGGCGAGCAGTTAGCGGCCATTCCAGCCATTAAACCTGATGTCGGTATTATTCACGCTCAAAAAGCAGATCGCGCTGGCAATGTGCTTATCGAAGGGATTATTGGTGTTCAAAAAGAAGTCGTACTGTCAGCCAAACGCAGTATTGTCACGGTAGAAGAAATTGTCGATAACTTGGACGTCACGTCAAACGCTTGCGTCTTACCGGCATGGACAATTGACGCTATTGCGGTCGCACCGGAAGGCGCGAAACCATCTTATACGCTTGGTTATTACGACAGAGACAACAACTATTACAAACAATGGGACAACATCAGTCGAGATAGAGACAGCTTCAACCAATGGTTGGAATCCCATGTGTTTGCCCAAGGAGATGTTTAATATGACAACACCTAACAATTCAACGCAATATACCTCTGCTGAAATGATGACAATCACAGCAGCACGCGCCTTAACCAATAACATGACCTGCTTTGTTGGCATTGGCTTACCCAGCGAAGCCGCTAACGTTGCACGTTTGACTCACGCTCCTGATGTCACATTGATCTACGAATCAGGCACCTTGCAAACAAAACCAGATGTATTGCCTTTATCTATTGGCGACGGTGAACTATGTGAGTCAGCTCTAACAACCGTATCTGTACCAGAAATGTTCCGTTATTGGCTACAAGGTGGCCACATTGATGCAGGTTTTTTAGGAACAGCGCAAATCGACCGCTTTGCTAATTTAAATACTACGGTTATTGCTGCCAATCATCCTGAAGGTGGCAAAAATGGCGCTCACAGCTATGCAAATCCAAGGGTGCGTCTACCTGGCGGCGGTGGTGCCCCTGAAATTTCTACCAACGCCAAAGAAGTGTTTATTACGGTTAAACACTCAAAGCGCACTTTTGTAAAAGACGTGGATTTTATCACCACCATTGGCTTTGGTCGTGATGGCAAAGGCAGAGATAATTTACCAAATATCGGTCGTGGTCCGAGCATCGTTATTACGGATCTGTGTATTTTAAAACCAGACCCTCAGACCAAAGAACTGATTGTCACTAGCTTACACCCAGGCACAACAAGAGAAGAAGTGATTGAAGCAACAGGCTGGGAAGTGAAATTCGCCAACACTCTTGAGGCCACTCCCATGCCGAACGAAAAAGAATTGTCTGTGTTACGCGAATTAAAAGCACGAACTGAAAAAGCACACAGTGCGCAGGAGGCAATATGAGCTCTGTTTACATCTGTCACCCTAAACGCTCAGCCGTTGGCCGTTACGCCGGGGCCCTTGCAGGAGTTCGCCCCGATGACCTGTTAGCTCAAGTCATTAAAGCGGTACTAAGTGCAGCCCCAGACCTTGATCCAGCAGCCATTGACGATGCTATTTTTGGCTGTGCAAATCAGGCGGGCGAAGACAACCGAAATGTGGCCCGTATGGCAACGTTATTGTCTGGTATGCCTTATAGTGTGTCTGCTACAACAATGAACCGTTTGTGCGGATCGGGTATGGATGCGGTCGGTACGGCATTTCGGGCCATTCAAGCTGGTGAAGCCGAATTAATATTGGCCGGTGGTGTAGAGTCCATGTCTCGAGCGCCATTTGTTATCGGTAAACCAAGTTCCGCATTCGATAGACAACAAACATTAGAAGACACCACCATGGGCTGGCGTTTTATCAATCCAGTCTTGAAATCCTTGTATGGCACTGAGTCCATGCCAGAAACGGCAGAAAATATTGCTGAGCGCTACAAAATAACGCGCCAACAACAAGATTTATTCGCTTGGCACTCTCAACAAAAAGCCAAAGCGGCACAAAATAAAGGTCGCTTTGCCGAAGAAATAACCCCTATTACTATTAAGCCAAAACGTGGCAATCCAATTATCGTCGATCAAGATGAACATTTACGTCCTGACACAACACTAGAAGATTTAGCAAAACTAAGAGCACCGTTCCGAGACAACGGTTCAGTGACGGCAGGCAATGCATCCGGTATAAACGACGGTGCAGCAGCTATGTTGATTGCCAGTAAAGCAGCGGTCGAGAGCCACAAATTAGAACCTTTAGCAAAAATCATAGGTATGGCAACCGCAGGCGTTGAACCTACAGTGATGGGCATGGGACCTGTTCCCGCGGTGCAAAAATTGCTAAAGCGCACAGGCCTTACTCTCGCAGACATGGATGTGATCGAATTAAATGAAGCCTTTGCGGTACAAGGCTTGGCTTGTATGCAAGAACTGGGGCTTTCACCAGAAGATGAACGCATTAATCCAAATGGCGGCGCGATTGCCCTAGGACATCCATTAGGAATGTCTGGCGCTCGTCTATTACAATCTGCCGCCATGCAGTTAAAACGCACAGGTGGACGTTATGCACTTTGCACCATGTGCATTGGCGTCGGACAAGGCGTAGCCATGTTGATTGAAAGAAGTGACATCAAATAAAAATGTAGAGGGTGACAATAAAAAGTCTGCGATAGTCTTCTCTCATCCTCTAGGGAATATGCGATCAAGTCGAGTTGCGCGCCTTAATATTCTGAAAAGCCCAATGGCAGTCAGTAATGTGGCTGGTTTATCACTTTTCTACCACTAAACAAGATAATTGAACCTTGTTTAGTGGTTTTTAAACGGATTAACCCCTTGCTGGTCAACTCGAAACACGTTTGCAAGAGCAAACAGCATTGCGAGCTTACTGTCATTTTTATCCAACCCACGATAAATAGCGTTTCTAAAACCAAACTGACACTTGATGATTCTAAAGGGATGTTCGACTTTTGCTCGAATACTGGCTTTGATATATTCCGTTTGGATCGGTTGTTTATTTTTTATAGGGTGCTTTTATAAGATTCTTATTTTGCTTGCCCTTCTTTTCGAAAAATAGCTGCAATCAACCAGTCTGCTTTGACACCTTTTAACTCTTCTCTCTTTTGAGCGCCACGATAGCCAGAATCCGCCGAGACAAAACACTCCTCTCCATGAAGAAGGTTCGCTGTTTCCGTGATGTCGTGCACGTTTGCTGCAGTCGTACTTAGACTATGTGTCAGCCCCGTTCTTGCATCCACACCAATGTGCGCTTTTAGACCGAAGAACCACTGCTTTCCTTTCTGAGTTTGATGCATCTCAGGGTCTCTTTCTTTGGCTTAATTCTTCGTTGATCTGGCCGCTTCAATAATAGTCGCGTCCACAATCGTACCTTCTTTGAGGTAAATACCAGCATCAGACAACCACCTATTCACTTCTTTAAAAAGCGGGCGCGAGAGTTTGTGCTTTTCTAATAAGTGCCTAAAGTTCATGATAGTTGTGTGGTCAGGAATCGGACTATCTAACGACAACCCAGCAAACAAGCGCATTGACGTAATTTCATACAGAGCGTCATGGCAGGATCACTCATGTTGTACCAATGTTGCATGCAATGAATACGGAACATGGTTGAGAGTGGATAAGGTCTTCTGCCATTGCCTGCTTTGGGATGAAACGGCTCAACAACCGCTTCAAGTTGATCCCAAGGCATCAACTCATTCATGCGAGTGAGAAACAGTTCTTTACGGGTTTTACGGCGCTTGTTGTTGAATTCGCTGTCGGCAAAGGTGAGTTGATGTGACATGGTTGAGGCTCGAAGACTTAAAACGCGATTATCTCATGGTAGGGACTTATTCGCATGTTCCCTAGATTTTAACGTTAATGGGTGTCTAGTAAAGTCTGGGAAGTCCACTTTAATATTTGGCATTACACTAAGTAATTTTTTTCCAATTTTTTAGTGTTATAATCTTGGCTTTACTATGATCTAAATGAGTTTTAGAAGATCCTTTATGAATAATACAAAATTAACCCGCGATGACTGGATAAGCGCCGCAACAAGACAACTTGCAAAAGGAAGTATTGATTCAGTAAGAGTAGACACTCTTTCAAAACTGTTAGGTATTACACGTGGTAGCTTCTACCACCACTTCAAAGATAGACAAGAATTGTTAAAAGCAATATTAGATAAATGGCGGCTAAGTGCCACAGAAGCAGTAATTGAAGGACTTAATCGAAAAGATTTTTCTGCAGATAAGAAATTACTTGAGCTTATGATGCTTCCGCTAAGAGGTAACAAATCTTTTGATGCAGCATCGGTAGAATTGTCATTACGAGCTTGGGCGCGAAGAGATGATATGGCACGCTTAGCAATCGAAGAAGTTGACTCTTACCGAATAAAATATCTAGAAGGCGTGTTCTTAGATATGAATCATTCTATTGGCCAGTCAAGTGATCTAGCATATCTTGTATATTCTTACATGATGGCAACTTCTATCCTAACAACAGGAAATACCTTAACAGATCAATCAGACAGAGCAAAACGATTAACTCACTTCTTATCAGACGTTTGCCCTATTTCTGAGTGCATGCATAACGTATCTTAGGATAATAAAGCGCCCTCCTATTCGAAGAAGGGCGTGACAGTTACATATACTCGACTAAAGCTAATGAAATCATTGGAAATAGCACAATTAAAGCTAATCGTAACAAGTCTGCCATTAAAAATGGCATTACTCCTCGAAATATTGTGCGTATGTCAACACTAGGTAAAACAGATTTTAACACGAACACATTTAGCCCAACAGGCGGTGTAATTAAGCTAATCTCAGTTGCTACTACAACGATAATGCCGAACCACACAAGATCCATCCCCATTTCAGCAACAATTGGGTAAAATACAGGTACAGTTAGTAACATCATAGACATAGATTCTAAAACCGCACCAAGTAAAAAGTAGATCAACAAAATAACTAAAATTACTCCAAGAAGCGATAAATCCATTGAATTTATCCAATTTACTATGTGGTACGGTAGGTTAGAAATATTCACTAAGTTTGCAAAAACTAGCGAACCAATCAAAATAGCTACTAAAGATACCGTTGTTGACGCTGTCTCTTCTAATGCTCCAATAAAAGACGACCATTTGAATTTGCCACGGATTAGGGTAACTAAAATAGCTCCAACTGCTCCAACACCTGCTGATTCAGTTGGAGTAAAAAAGCCCATATAAATCCCACCCAAAACCAAAAGCACTAATAGAGAAAATGCCCATAATTGACTGATTGCAGCAAACCGCTCTTTAACAGAAGCTTTGTTACCTAACCCAGCTTTTTCACCTCGAATATGCACTACATATAGCACCGCTGCGATGTAAAGGCATACTCCTAAAATTCCTGGTATAACTCCTGCTACGAACAGTTGGCCAATATCTGTTTCAGTCATAATGCCATAAAAAACTAAAGCAATAGATGGCGGTATTAAGATACCTAAAGTACCACCAGCAGCAATAGAGCCAGTTGCAAGCCCTTCACTATACCCAAACTGTTTCATAGAAGGGTATGCAATACGAGCCATAGTAGCCGCTGTAGCGAAACTAGAACCACAAAAAGTACTAAACCCTCCAGACGCTGCTATAGTTGTAATAGCTAAACCTCCACGATAGTGTCCAATAAGAGCATTGGTTGCCACATATAACTCTTCCGCAAGGCCTGAACGACTTATGATGTTACCCATCAATATAAATAAGGGAATCACAGCAAACTCGTAAGATAAAACTGTTTCGCTAGCAATAATACCGAGCTGTCCAAGTGCTGGGGACCAACCTTGGAACCAAGCTAATCCAGCTAACCCAACAACGCCTGTAGCTACAGCAATCGGGACTCGTAAGAACAACAGTGCAAGCAATGCAACAAACGCAATCACCATTTCCATAGCTTTACTCCTTTCCTATTTCAGCTCGAGGAGGCGTACAAATAAGCCCAATCAAAGCAATCGAGGCTAACCCACCCATAACAAGCAATATGTACCATTTAGAAAAACCCAAGAACATAAAGCGTTCTTGAAAAATACGCGTTTCTTCCATTTGCTGAAACAACATATAAACAACAGCACTAAAAAATAAGACCTCCAATATATAGCCAAACCAAGAAACGATTGACCCGATACTCCCTTTGAACAGGCTATCTAGTAAATCAATACGAATTTGTTTATTTTGCCTATGCACATTAAATAGTCCCGCATAAAACACTACAGCTAAAAAGATACCTATTAATTCATACGTGAAGCCTAATGAGGTTTCGAAAAACACACGCCCACATACATCAATGAATGTTATTAGTGCCATCAATGCTAAAACTAGCATAGTGAGTTTTGAACAAAAAAAAGATAAAAGTGAGAGTAAAGAATACTTCACTGAGCTCTCCTTAATAACTACAAGTTGGAAAGCAAAATTAGGTAAGCAAACTTACCTATTTTTGTTAATTTATTGTGCCTGCATTAGTAAATTTGTTTGCTCTTCGTAATAAACATTAGCCGATGTAATATCTACTCCCATAGCTTCAGCTTTTTCTAACCAATCTAAGCGCCCTTTGAAGAACGCACTCTCCAACCCCGTAATCAGAGACTCGTCAGCAACCTTATAATTCTCACCTAGCTTATCTTGTAATAACTTTCGCGCTATAAGATCATTTTTATGCCATAGACTTCCCATTCTATAAGCCAATTTCTCTCCGGAAATTTTCATAATGGCTTCTTGATCTGTCGGACTAATTTGATTCCATTTTTTTTTGTTTAGCACAACAAAAGCACTATTTGAGTATAAGCCTCCAGGAATTTGTGTAACATAATTAATGTAGCTGTCTACCTTGAAGCCGGTTAATAATTCATCAGATAAGCTCGTACCATCCACAATACCTCGAGATAGAAATTCTCTAAGTTCATTAAGTGAACCGCTAATTGGAATAGCACCTATACTTTTAATAGCTTCAGATACAACAGATGTTTGCACTCGAATCTTTGCATTTTGAAAGTCTTCTATTTTACGAATAGGTTTATTTTTCATATGCAAATTTCCACCTGAAGTCACATGTACTGCTAAAGTAACAACATCGTCATGCATACCTTTAGGTTTGAAAAATTTATCAAAGGTTCTCTGATAAGCAACCGAACTCGCTCCAGCATCATGTACGCTAAAGGGGAATTCAACCATCTCACTCAAGGGGAAAGCACCAGGCGTATAGCCATGAGGCCCCCAAGCGAGATCCACTATACCATTAGCAACAGCTTGGTAATTTTTAGTTGGTGGAACTATAGGTTTTGCAGAAGGCTGAACCCTTACACGACCTTCAGTTACAGTTTCAATTTCATCAAAATATTTATGCAAACCATCTTTTTGAGACCAATGTTGAGATGGAAACCATTGGTTATAGCGCAGCACCAATGTATCTGCAGAAGCGCTTACAGCAAAACTCAATGTTAAAATTGAGATAAGGCCAATTAGTATTATTTTTTTCATGTCCATTTTTTTCTCCGTTATTATTGTTATCAGCATATGAAACATACACGCGTGAATGTTATATTAACAAGTATTTTATATTCTTTTATTTATTTGGATTTATAAAAAAGTATCTGAATAGAAGCTATCTAAAAGTAATTGACGCTCTTTCACTAAGTCATGACGAGCAGACTCGATAACAATTGGCGCTCCACATGCATAAACTTCATACAGTGATAAATCAGCGAAGTCTTCCATAATGACATGATGTACAAAACCGGTTCTGCCAGGCCAATTTTCAGTTTTTTCAGAAACAACAGGAACATAATCAAACCAAGAAAGGTCATTACTCCATTGCTCACATAATGTAGACATATAAAGATCTTCTGCAGAACGACCACCCCAATATAAACGGACAGGACGAGTAGTCGAATTAACGATCTTTTGCTCTTCGATAAGTTGCTCAATAATAGCTTTTATTGGTGCAAACCCAGTTCCACTAGCTAATAAAATAATAGAAGCTTGCGTTTTACGTAGATAAAAGCTGCCATATGGTCCTTCAATGGTCACCATTTTGCGTTGTGCTAATTCATTGAAAATATAAGGTGTACCGACTCCGTCAGGCTTCAATCTGATGTGCAATTCAATTGCATTATCTTCGACATGTCGAGTTGCCATTGAGTAACTTCGAGTTACACTATTTGGTAGAGTGATATCGACATATTGACCAGCTCTGTAAGGAAATTCACTTCCTGGGGCTAACATGAGTTTTAGTAAAACGACGTCAGATGAGACGAGATATTTATTGAGCACCCGAGAAACTAATTTTTGAATCGAAATACCATCTAGCTCTGTCACTTCCGGAGCGGTTAAGACAAGATCTTGGTTTGTTTGAGCTTGGCAGCATAATATTGTTTCACCGGCGAGATCCGATGCTTGTAACTGTAATCCAGTAGGGTAAGAAATAGCAGTAGGGGAAATGGGTGTTTCTAACGAAGTGCGGCAATCTCCACAACGACCGTCGCGGCATCCATGCTTTAACATGATGCCAGATCGCAATGCCGCGTCGAGAATACTCTCACCTGCAATACTTTCAAAAAACTTACCGCTTGGGTTAACTGTAATCATACTCATAGTAGACCTCTAAGTGATTAGCTGGCCACTTCAAAAGAGGCCAGCACAGTAAGACTTGATGGGTTAAGAACGAGCTTTTGCCATTGTTAATGCAAGATCTTCGATCATGTCTTCTTGTCCGCCGACTGTTCCTCGTCGTCCTAGCTCTACTAAAATGTCGCGTGCTTGAATGCCATACTTTGCTTCTGCACGTTTTGCGAATAATAGAAAAGAACTATATACACCGGCATAACCTAAGGTAAGCGAATCACGATCAACGCGAATAGGCTGATCCATCATTGGGGTGATTAAGTCTTCAGCGACATCCATGATTTTGTAGAGATCAATACCCGATTCACAGCCCATTCGATTGAGCACAGCGACCAAGACTTCTAATGGCGTATTTCCTGCTCCTGCACCTAATCCGGCGACAGAGCCATCTATGCGAGAACAGCCAGCTTCAATAGCGGCAAGGGAATTCGCCACACCCATTGCCATATTATGATGGCCATGGAATCCCAGCTCTATGTCGCTACCTAGTTCAGCCTTAAGCAAGCTGATTTTTTCTGTTACTTCATCTGGCAGCATGTAACCTGCGGAGTCAGTACAATAGATACAATTAGCACCATAACTCACCATTAACTTGGCCTGTTCTAGGATTTTTTCTGCCGAAACCATGTGGGCCATCATTAAAAAACCGACAGTATCCATGTTCATTTTTCGAGCCATGGTGATGTGCTGTTGCGATACATCTGCTTCAGTACAGTGGGTCGCCACGCGGATAGTGGACACACCACAGTCTTTTGCCATTTTCAGGTGATCCACAGTGCCTATACCTGGTAATAACAAAGCAGAGACCTTGGCTTGTTTCATTTTAGGCACAACAGCCTTGAGGTATTCTTCATCACTGTGGGCCGGAAATCCGTAGTTGACAGAAGCGCCACCTAGACCATCACCGTGGGTGACTTCAATCATAGGCATACCAGCAAGATCCATTGCACTGGCGATGTTAACCATTTCATCTACTGAAATCTGGTGTCGCTTTGCATGCATGCCATCACGTAAGCTCATGTCATGTAGAGTGACTTTTTTGCCGTTTAAGTTCATTGTGTCACTCCTTAATTAGTGTTGAGCCGCTTGGCTGCGAGAAGGTAAATTAATGCTGCCGTTCGCTGCTTTTTCTGCGAACATTTCTGCCGTGCGTAAACCCGCAGCGGTCATGATGTCTAAATTGCCTGCGTATTTTGGTAGAAAGTCTCCAAGTCCTTCCACTTCCATAAACATAGAAACACGATGGCCATCGAATACTGGTCCATTTACTAAGCGGTAACCTGGGACATATTTTTGGACTTCAGCCACCATCTTATGGACGGATTCTGTAATCGCAGCTTGATCTGGTTCACTTTCTGTTAAGCAGTGAACGGTATCACGCATGATTAATGGTGGTTCAGCCGGATTGATAACAATAATGGCTTTACCGTGTTTTGCACCGCCTATCTTTTCAACAGCTCCAGCGGTTGTACGAGTAAACTCATCAATATTTTGACGTGTACCCGGCCCAACAGATTTAGACGATACTGTGGCAATAATTTCACCATAATCAACAGGCTGAACTTGAGACACTGCAGCTACCATAGGGATAGTAGCTTGGCCACCACAGGTCACCATATTGACATTCATTTCTAGATTGCTTGCGTGATCGTTTAGATTAACGGGCGGTACGCAATACGGACCAATTGCTGCCGGAGTGAGATCTATCATAATGACACCAAGCTCATTTAATTTGCGGGAATTTTCTGCATGCACATATGCAGACGTTGCGTCAAAGGCGATACGAATATCATCCTTTATTATGTGCTCTAAGATCCCGTCAACGCCCTCTGAGCAAGTTTTAATACCCATTTCTGCGGCACGTTGTAGCCCGGCAGATTCAGGGTCAATACCTACCATCCAAACTGGTTCGACCCACTCAGATCGCTGCATTTTCATCAATAAATCTGTACCAATGTTGCCAGGTCCAATAATGACCGCTTTTAATTTTTTACTCATGGGATTGCCTCTAAATTAACTTTAACCACAGACTACGGTTTGACCTTCACAGCTATAAATTTCGGCTATAAATTCTTGTCGCGTCGTTAATAATTTCCGCTGATTGAAATTGCCCTTGTCTGTCACTTCTCCTAATTCAATAGAAGGAGGAGTTTGTGCTAACACAATTTTCTTAATTTTTTGCGAAGAGCCTCTTGCTTGAGCATTTATTTCGTCAAGGGCTTCTTTGAAGATTCCGTTAAGCAAAGCACTTTCAAGAAGCTGGGTGTGGTTTAGTTCACCACCCACTAACTTATAAATACTAGGCGTTGGGAACACGATTAAACTAAGGTGATTTTTGTCATGACCCGCTATGAGTACGTCGGTGACTAACCCTTTAAGTGCTTCAACACCGCGTTTTTTCATTGTGGCGACGCACACCCAAGTACCTGTCGACATTTTGAAGTCTTCAGAAACACGCCCATCAAACATAATTCCCGCAGATGGGTTTTCAGGATCAGCTAAATAGCCTGCATCACCGATTTTATAGAAGCCATCCAAGTCAAAACTTTCGTGTGTGTTTTTAGCGTCATTCAAGTAAGCTCGGAAGACATTCGGTCCCTTAATGCACATTTCCAGTTTATTGTCATTGGGTACCAGTTTTATTTGTACACCGGGCATGGGAATGCCGATGTTTCCAATTTTTTCTAATACCCAGTGAACACTGGTGTTAGCTGGCGCCGTTTCTGTTGATCCCCATTCGGTAGAAAATAGAGGGTTGCAATTGTGTTTAGCCGCCAGTGTTTTAAGCTCTCGCCACACTGGCTCTGATAAGGATGCAGCTGCGTAAAATACCATTTGTAAGTTTTCAAAAAAGGCAGTAGAGAGGGTCTTATCCTGCTTAAGTAATGGAAGGAGGGCCTCATAACCTTTAGGGACGTTGAAATAAAGCGTTGGCTTTACTTCAAGAATATTTGCAGCTGTTTTTTCAACCATACCCGGCAGGGGACGACCTTCATCCACATATAAACTACCACCATTTCTTAGCACCAAGTTGAAATTATGATTGGTGCCAAAAGTGTGACTCCAAGGCAGCCAGTCTAAAACAACCGGTGGCGTGGTTTCCAAAAATGGCAAACATTGGACAATCATTTGCTGGTTAGAACACATCATTCTATGTGTAACAACGACGACTTTGGCGTTCCCTGTTGAACCTGATGTCAGCATGTATTTAGCAGCTGTATCCGCATCAACTCTGTTATATAACTCGTCAATAATGGCAGTGACTTTAACATTTGATAAATCGTGCACAGTGGTTGTCGCTTGCTGTACCTTGTCTAAAGCGTCAAGACCTGACGAAACAAGAACTAGGTGATCTCCACTTAAAGAAGCTAAGGCTGAAGCAGAAGCTTGCCCATCTTCGGCATAAATGATGCTTGGGTTTAAATTTTCTACAGCAGCCGCTAAGCGATCATATTTACCTTCAAACATTGAGTACGCTACAGACAACGATGTGACAGGAATACCAATGTGCATCGCCGCCATTTTCACCAAAGCATGATCTATGGAGTTTGCCGAGATGATTAAAATAGGGCGATCAGGATTCACTCCTGAGGCATAAATACCTTGAGCAATTTTCTCTACTTTTTTAAGAAATTGGGCGTAGGTAAATTTACGCCAACCGTCTTGAGTCCGATGAATGTTTTTCCGCTCGGCAATAAAAACTGTATCAGGTTTTTCTTTCGCCCATTTCTTTAGCCAATCCCCTACTCTTTTATCATAAGGCAATAAAGCCATATTTGATTCAAGAACGATCTCACCCTTTTCATTACGCTCTGCATTCACAGAAGGTGTAGGCAACTGCTCAAACACCGATAGCATTTCCATAACAAACCTCTTTTTATTGTTATATTTGATGAGCACACCTCTTGTAGCGGTGTGTACCTGTCAAACTGATAGAACTGTTCTCAATTATTTTAAAAACTATTTAGTGATAACCTGTATGGTTTCTAACCCCTTGAAATGAAACTCTACGGTCTGCCCTGCATTGAGCGTTACCATAGGCGCGAGAGCTCCAGACAATACGACTTGGCCGCGTCGTATTGGACGTCCTAGCGACACCATCTTGCGGACTAGCCATAAAGTTGCATAAAGTGGGTTTCCCAAACAGGCTGCTCCTGTTCCAGAAAACGCTATGTTTTCTGCACTTACTTCTACTTCGAGTTGTGTGAAATCGATGCCATGTGGTGAATAGAAAGTGTCACCGGGTACATATAAAGCGGAAGAAGCATTGTCGGCTACAGTATCCACCAAGGTGATTTTCCAATCGGCTATAGCTGAATCGACAATCTCTACAACTGGGAAAAAGTAATCAATGGCCGACTTGAGTTCTGATAGTGTGATATCAGCTTCTTCAATGTCACGATTGAAAACAAAACCGATTTCACCTTCTGCTTTTGGCGCGATCATTGAGTGTCGATCTAGAGTTTGGTCTTTACGAATTTCCATATCGGAAAATAGTAAGCCAAAGTCTGGTTCATTGACGTTGAGTTGTTGTTGGACTGCTTCGGATGTCAGTCCTACTTTATAACCAATGATTCGCCCTCCATCCTCAACACGTTTATCACCAACGAGGGTTTGAATTGCATAAGCATCTTCCACCGTTAAACCTTCATATCGTTGACTGATCGGTGCAATAGGCTGACAAGTCCTGCGGGCTTGAATGAGTTCTTCTGCAATAGTACTTAGGTCATTAGACATAGCTTTTCTCCTCAGACAGCCTTAGCAAGTTGAGTTAGCAGGGTGTTTGCATTGCTTATCGCAGAGTTGAACTCTTCAACCATACTATCGACTATCTCTGCCGTGGTTTCTTTACTGCGGATTCGACCAACGCCATGGCCTGCAGACCAGACATCTTTCCAAGCTTTGTTTGCAGTAGAAATGTTGCCAGAGAAATCAATAGCTGCTGGGTTGTCGACACTTGGATCAATGTCAGCTTTTTCCAAACTTTGGCGCATCCAGTTAGCTTTAACACCACTAACGGCTTTTGTTTCAATGACATCGCCCATTTGAGCTTCTACCAACATGTCTCTATAGGCATCGGATACCAAGCTTTCTTGAGCACCAATAAAGCGAGTACCGGATAGAGCAAAATCGGCTCCGGCTATTAACATAGCAAGCAAATCATTTCCCGTTGAAATACAGCCAGCGATACCCAACGGACCATCCCAAAACTGACGAACTTCGGCAATAAACGCCAACGGGTTATAAGTCCCAGTATGCCCACCTGCACCATTGGTTACTAAAATGAGCGCATCGACTCCGGCATCAACGGCTTTTTTAGCCATGGCTGGGGTAATGACATCAGCAATCACTTTGCCGCCATATGATTTGACTGCTCCCATAACTCGCGTAGGAGACCCAAGAGCGGTCGAAACAATGGCGGGCTGATAGCGTTTGACCAATTCAATTTCGGCATCAAAGCGATCATAGGTTTTATGCACGATCATATTGAACAGCCAAGGTAGATTGTCGCTATTGAGCGCTTGATGAATCTGAGCCATCCATTGGTCAAGATCTTCAATGGTTCTAGCATTGGCCGCGGGTAAACTGCCGACTACGCCACTTTTAGAGGAGGCAATGGCCAATTCTGGTGAAGATACCAAAAACATAGGTGCCACAATTAATGGCAGCTTTAAACAGTTAGATGAGGTGTCAAATAAGTTCATAGTCGTTTCCGTTTTATTTTTATTTTACGGCCCAACCACCATCACTATGGATGATGTTGCCAGTGGTAAGAGGCGATAACTCGTTGCTAGCTAGAACGAGGTAAAGGTGGGCGTGATCTTTTGGTGACGCGATACGATTAAGCGGTACTGCATTTGCCGCGTTTTCTCGAAATCCCTTGATGCTATTGAGCGGTTGGGCACGATCTGACACACCAGATACTGACGCCATCGCTGTATCTGTTGCGCCAGGAGATACACCATTAACTCGTATTTCCGGCGCTAATTCGTGCCCGAGTTGCTTAATAATACCGACTACAGCATGTTTACTTGCCACATATAAAACACCACCACCACCCGCGTAGAAGCCAGAATTTGATACGGTTAGTACAACTGAGCCGCTGGTCTTTTTTAATTCTGGAGCGGTTGCTTTTACGCCGTTGATATAACCCAAAACATTGACATGAAAAAGCTTATCAAAGGTTTCGGATAGGCTGTCTCCATCGAGTTTGTGCAAAGGCGTAAAATAATCAAACAACGCCGCATTTCCAATAAAAGAATCTATTTTTCCGAAATGCTCTACAGTGGCCGTGACCATACGTTGATTATCGGCAAACGACGCGACATCACCTTGTAAGGTGAGAATGTCTTCAGATATCTCTGAGCGTAATGCTGCAAGTTTGTCTGCATTTATGTCCATCACCGCAACGTTTGCACCTTGTTCGAACATGTATTCGACGACACCACGACCGATGCCATCGGCTCCACCTGTTATCAACACTACTTTGGATTGCATTAGCTTCATGTCTAGCACTCTAAATAAATGTATTAATGTTTTTGCAAGTGAGCGTTGCGTTCGGCATTAGAATCAGTCGTTTCTTAAGCTTTAATGAGCCCTCTACTTTTAGCCAAGTGTCGTAGCGACGACCGCTAAAAATATACTCTTCATCGAGTCCGCGTGAGCGAATGCTTTGAAAAGTGGAATACACAATGTATTCACCTTCGTTTTCACCAAGAAATACTTCTACACCAGCAACAATATGAACATTTCGCGTCCCAGGGTTTTCTGCCCAAGCAGATGGTTGATTAAAGCGGGCGACACGGCGCTTAAGGTCGCGCATGGTGTCATCAAAAAACGCCATGTGTTGGCTGTCAAAAAAACCATGTTCTAAAGGATTTTCACGGCGACGATTTTCCATCCCTGGCATCCAATAATGGATTTCAGGGTGAAGAAGGCTCAACCAATCCTCGAACCTTTCTTCATCAAGAAGTCGATACTCTTTCGACAAAACCATACTTACATGATGAAATTCTTCCGCAGACACAGGGGTAAGATCTTCACTTTTATAAAACATTGTTAAGCTCCCTTCGTTCCTGTTTTATCTGCATTTACGCCAGCTTCAGTCCGGCCATGATTTCGATTAGGCATGACAGCCCAATTTGGTGATTTCAGTAGATCTCCCCAATATTGGTAAAAAGCACGTGAATTAGCTTCGTTTAGTTGTCCAAAATAGACATTTGCGGGCAAATCGGTTTCTTCCAGACAGGAGTTTTGACCTAAGCCGACAAATAGATCTTGTTGAGACGTGACTCGGCCACGTGCGGTTTTAGTGCAATACTCCCAATTTTCCCCGTCGTCCATTTCAAAAACGCCAGTTGGCGAAAAGGTCATCATGGCACCTTTACGCCATTTTTCTTTGACGTCATCTGGTGCGCTCTTATTAACAACAACCCAAGTGAATAACTCTATTTTGTTGGGGCCTCTGGGTTGCCAAATTCGCACCGTATTTTGGCCAGGCAAAAATGAAAAATTAGGAAAAATAGTACAAGAGGAAACGGAGCCAATCATGTTCGACCGGAAATCGCCTAAACGCTCTGCGACAGACGGTTTTATGGTGTGCAAATATTTATTCAGTGCGCTTTCGCCAAGGACAGCGACATTGCCGACTGTGTCCAAAGCAAATTCATAGCCATGCCCACTCCAGTTAACGGAATAAGATTCTTCGAAGTCACTGACCTTAGATACAGCGCCACCCAGCATAGCGCGAGCGGCTGAGTCATGAGTCCAGCCTGCGTGCAATATATCGCCAACAAAGTTCTCGGCTGCAATTTTCCAATTACAATCCATGGTCGAACGAATGCAACCACCAACAAATTCAGTGCCGCCCTCTTGATTGTCGAATAAAGCGTCTAAGTACCAAGTCATTGGCCCTAAATATTCGGCTAAAGACGGTGCGCCAGCATCGAAGGTCGCGAAGATTAAACCTTTATAAGAATCGATTTGAGCGACCTCTCTTAATCCCCATTTTGACGCATCGAAGTTGCTACTCTCGTAAATACCTGATTCATGTTGACCAATTAGATTTCCTTCAATATTGAAAGACCAACCGTGGTAGTTACAGATAAAGCCCCGAGCATTCCCCGATTCAGAAAAACATACTTTATTTCCGCGGTGTGGGCAGGCATTAATAAACGCCTTATGGGAATCATCTTTTTGGCGTACCACAATGACATCGTCTTCGCCCATTGTGGTGGTAATATAGTCACCAGCTTTTTTAAATTGCGATTCATGCCCGACAAACAACCAGCATCGCGCAAATATTTTTTCGAGCTCCTGATCGTAAATATCCTGACGATGGAAAATTTCTCCAGATATACGCGCATTAGGAATATCGCAAAAATCGTCGATATCGGGCAATGAGTCAGTAATGTCGATTGTTTTTATTTTGTTAGCCATATGCAACCTCTTAGCCTTTCGCTATCAAATTCGGATCTATAACCTTATCAACAATCAAGGCGAACACGTCATCCCCTTCCTGCTCAATAGGGTAAGTGTGTATGTTGATTTCGCAGGGGAAACCACGGGCTTCGCCTGTCGGAATATGAAATGTGCCCCAATGCACAGGACAAACGATTAGATCATCTTCAATATCACCTTCAGCCAGCGACGCGGTGGCATGACTGCACAAATCTGCAGTGGCATAAAATTGACCACCTAAGTTGTACACAGCGATATCACCATGCTCGGCATTATCAATTTTACGAACCGTGTTATCCGGTACATCAGAGACGTTACAAAGAAATAGTCGTGTCATAATTTCAACTCTTTGTTGGGTTCTTTTTCAGTTCTACGAAGCCCAATCCAGTTACCCATTCTGGGACAGGTTGATATTCGATTAATTCGCTAGAATCTGCTTCAACCGCCGCCATTGCGCAGACAAAATTGCGTAATTCCATGGCCCCATTACCGCCTTCTGATAGAATTCTTTCGTCACTTAGCGCCATGATGGATGCTTCATCCAGTGACAGGCAGTACGCTAAAATTTCGCGATCGAAGTCTTCATTTACTGTGCCGGATTCTTTAGTGCCAACCCAATGGCTAATTCCACCGCTACCAATCACCGCAATACGTTCATCACCTTTAAATGCCTTTACTGCTTTGGCAATTGCTTGTCCTAGTTGTTGGCTGCGTTGCATGCTCAAAAACGGATCAACTGCGCTGGCAAGGTAAACAGGAATCGCTTTGATCTCCTTGCCTTTAATTTCTGATGCGCGTTGCACTATTTTTTGAAATGGAATAGAAAATGAATGATCTGTAGTGAAGGAACGTGCCACAGCCCAATCGAATCCATCTGCATGCCCATGGGTGGCAATGTGGGTTGCAAGAGCCTCGTCATTTGGTATGAGCTGTCGCTTAAGTCCAGGCATTTGATCAAGAGGGCCATCTAGATCGCCCGTCGCGATACAGTATTGTGGTAAGCATGTTGTACCAAATAGCATGTAGTGGTCATTGCCTATAATAATGACGGTATCAACATCCAAATCGGCCAAATGAACAGCACAGGTTTCATAAGCCCCCCATGCTTTATCCGCGATGTCTTTAGCGGGTGCATCTGGTGCAACAAACATGATTGGGTCATGAGGGACTAAAAATCCACTTACTATTGTCGCCATTGTCTTATCCTTTTATTGATGCAGAGTGAACGCCGTTAGATCCCAGCTTTTGGTTATAAGTCTGCATGGAATTGTCCGGTGACATTTCGACCCAATACCCCATCGTCAACATTGGATTAACACCCATTTCTTGCAGTGCTTTCACATCAAATGTGAGTATTTTTTCGATGTCTGATTTGTCTAATGCAAATCGAGACAGAAATTTATTTGGATCTTCTTTGTATTTTACTTTAGAAAAACGATCGACAGACAAACTCCAAAGTACTCGTTCTATTACGTCCCGTTTCATCACTATGCTCCTTGTACGTTCTACTTAATCAGTCTATAAATGCATTGACTGTGTTAAGGAATTTTTGCCGTTGCTCAGTCTGAACCCAGTGACCACATTGGCCAAAAATAAACAGATCAGCATTGGGAATATACTCAACAAGACGCAGCCCACACTCAAGCGGCACCACACGGTCTTCACGACCATGTAAAACCAAGGTCGGAGCTGTAATTTTCTGCAAGGCGCCCACTGGGAAGCCTTTGACCAAAGTCTCTCCCTCATCATTTGGCTTGGGCAGCAATTTGCGAAGGGCTTCTTGCGAACCGGCGCGCGCACTGGCCTCGTAACGTGATGTGACTAACTCATCGGTAATTAACGCTTTGTTGTAGGGGAACAATTCCATCAGCGCACGCATATTGCTTTCTGACGGTTCATAACGCCATGCTCCTGCCAAACCGGCCGTTTGCATAAATGTTCCGGCTGGAGTGCCTAGTAAGATCAATTTTTTCAATCTGTCTGGCGCAAATAAAGCCAGACCGATACCCACAGCACCGCCAAAAGAATTACCGATCAACGAAGCTTGCTTGATGCCGACGGCATCCATAAATTCAACTAAATGGTTAACCCAAAACTTGATGTCGTATTCCGTACCCTCTCTGAACTCGGTAAAACCAAAACCAGCAATATCAGGCACAAACACATGGTAGCTTTCGCCAAGCTCGTCCAATACACCATTCCAGTTCGTCCAACCCGACACACCCGGACCAGAGCCGTGTAACAACAATAAAGGTTCACCATCACCACATTCAAAATAAGCAGTTTTGTGATTGGAAGCCAAAACAAACTTACGATCTAATTCTTTCATAACACCCCCTAAACATACATAAGTGTATGTAATAAATATTGTAGGATACAGTTGTGTTTGTCAAATTAAATTTTCAAAGCCAATTAAACTATATTTAAATTATTGAATTGTAAGGTTTTTTTAAAATAAATCTTGTGCGGCGGGGAAGGTTATATATTTTCTTTAGTTTGACAATTCACATATGAATGTAAATAATACTTTTTTCTATGATAAATCAAGCTATAAACTATTGTGATACTTCTATTGTTTTTAATTGATCTAATAATATTTAGAGCTCTATGAATATAAAACGATTAAGTAGCTAATTTATAAAAATAATTAATATCGGTGCACCATAATATGACGTTTAATTTCTTAACCTATGACTCGCAAATCATGGGAGCTCAAACGAAAATAATGACAAAATTTTTCTCTGAAAATCAACTTGTTGACTATCAATTTGTAGAAAGCACTTCCAGCAACATGTTCACACTTTTGCACTTCAAAACATTTGGAGAGCTTTCTTTTGTTGAATATCAAAGCGATACTTCTGAAAAAATAAACACATTCACAACAACAAATGCCTATTGCTTGCAAATCGTCCTTAATGGAAAGAGTATCGAAGAGGGCTCTAAAGGGCGGATTTTAACTACAGGAGACAGTATTTTTATAATGCCAAGCAGTCGTTTTATATCAAAAGATTCAGTAAATTGTAGAAAGCTAATAGTTCATATTCCAGCTGATTTTTTACTCCGAACCGCGCGTGAGTTTGGCTTTTTTTTATCACCTGATACGACACTATTGGATGCGGGAGTCAAACCATTTCCCATGACTGGACCATTATTCAACCTGATTAATGATATGTTGCAGCAAAACCCCACTCAACTTGGTGAACGTGCAATGGTTTATTACGGCAAACTATTAAACAGCGCTATTTTGACGATGTTCAAAAAACCAAACTCGCTTTCTAATCATCCGATGCACAGGTATATTCAATGTATACACGACTATATACTGAGTCACATTACAAGCGATATTCCAATCGATGAACTGGCTTCTTTGTGTCAAATTAGCCGAAAATCACTTTATAATTTGTTAGAACGCGAGATGGGCTTAACACCAACTTTATACATTCGTCGTTTAAAATTAGAAAAAGCGCATTCAGATCTGAAAAGTAATATTCATGTGCGAAATGTAACCCAAGTCGCTTTGAAATATGGATTTACTAATTTAGGGCGTTTTTCAGCACATTATCGGGAACAAATTGGTGAGTTACCATCACAAACTCTTCGGGCAAGTTGCCGTTAATGTAGCTGGGGAGACAAAGAATAGAGTTAAAAAAACACTCAGTGGACTTCCCAGGCTTTACTTTTACTAAACAACAGTCACTTCCAACACATACATCATTGCAAAGGTATATCTAAGCCCTTCAATCGACTTGCCAGTCTTAGAATTAACCAGGTTAATACCCAGCCAACCAAACTCCCCTGCTTTGGCATCACTGTTAGCTAAAGCTGTATTGAAAACCAACTTCTTCGACAGCTTTAGGCCCATTCGCCAATGAGGAATACAGACTCTTTTCACATTGCTGTCAGATTGCTTTTTACCATGTAGTAAAGTAAACGATATTGAAACATCATCACTTGTCAGCGAGTTCAATGCATCAATGACTGGTTCGGCAGAAACAATATCAGTAAACCTGAATAGGTAGTTTCGTTTTTGAGTATGTTTTGCAAATGCCTTAAGAAGAAGCTGAAGCTTATCAGGGTCTTTTTCCGCTATCGTTTCAAGGTCAACTACAACCTTAATGTAAGCATCTTGATCGATGTTGATGTTTCTTGGCTTTGCAGGCAATGGTAAGGTTTCGTTTTGATGATTTTCTAAATTGATTCTTCTTGAAGAGTTTTTCACAATGCCAGAAGTAATCTTAGGCTCATCTAGGCCGAGTAGAGATAGAAGGTTTCTTTCCCACTTTTGAATATCTAGTACGTTTACTCCAGATTGCTCTGATAGTGCATAATACTGCTTTTGCTCATCAGCTTTTGCCGTTGAGTTTTGAATCAGTTTGAACAGTACCTTTCGACAGTCATCTATTTTCTTTACGGTATCATTAGTGACAATATTGAGCTTGAAGCGTGGAATAGCCGTTGAAAAAACCATTGAGAGTGGTTGATTCAACAAACTCTTATATTGTTTATAAAGGCTATAGCGATACGCACCTGCACCATCATGTAACCAACGATAAACAGTAGTTAAAGAGTGCCCTGACGCGTCCGACAGCATTTCTTTCGTTGGCATTATTCGTTTTTCAATCGCAGAGCGAGCAACGTAATCCATGCAATGAATGTAATGCTCCAATGTCGTCTCTGGCGACGCATGCCCCATCAGCATCGACAACGTATAAAGGTGTTTTCTAGTTGGGGCTTGGCTGGCATATAAATATTGTTTAAAAGCAATATTATCAGCCAACCAACTATGAGTTTCTGGATGATGTTCAAAGATGGGCAGCTGACAAGATTCATCTTTCAACAGCTTCAATAATGTCAGTGTCGCAAAAGAATGTCGTAAATTATGATATCTAAGAGACTCATCCTCACACACAGTTCGCATCACACTATGAATAACGGGAAACACCAAATCGGGATTTATACAGTTATCCCCTTTTGATAAGCATGAAAAAAGGAAGGGCGAGCCACTTTCCTCACTAGCAAGCTCCCTACGCCTCTTGCTAAGCCAATTTTTAAATAGTAACAATTCGTCGTGGCTTAGAAAATGTCTCAGCTCAAAATAGCGCTTAGCATTATTTGTTTTAAGCCTGCGGTATTGATGAGGCCTGACAATAAGGTAGCAATTTTCATCGCCTTGGATGTCCTCCACTCTCAGTTTTAGACCTTCACTTTGCCTTAATCCACAGCGATAACCAAGAATGAACATCAATCTGATGATGACATTCATGTCTGGAGACAAGTCAAGCTCGTCAATGCCCTTCAATGTCTCTAAAACATTTAGGTATTCGTCAACAAGTAGTATATTTGCATCAACAGGCAGCGGTGAGTTCTGGATACCAAACACTTCTCGCGAATCAATAGCATCAACATAGTGGTGGTTTTCTAAATATTTTTGGAACCGATCCAACATACTGGCCAATTTTCTTTTTAAACCCATCGATGAAATTGTACTCAGCAACTCTTCATATAATCCTTCCAAGTCTTCTGCTGAATACAAAGTCATATCATCTTTCTGCACTAAACCGGAGAGTCGAGAACCGATAGAGCGCATCATGAAGCTGATACGCTTTGGTTTCAGGTTTGTAAAATCGATACTGCCCACTGTCGCTAAGTGTATCCCCCACATCAGTACCAGTTTTTGAACCGGCTCCAATTTAGTATTACCTTTGAGTAAAGCAGAAATATCATGCTCCAAGCTTTCCTTGCTATCAGACTGTTTGAGGTTTTTTTCAACCCATGTCCAGCTTGCAGCCTGATCATCTTCCTCTTGCTCAGATGTATTGTTCATCAGCAGCGTTTCGTTACTGAATGATAAATATTGATCACTAGGAGCCCAAGTCGACTTAACAGCTAAATCATCATTCCCAGAGCTATCGTCTAAAACGCAATAGCCCGCCAAGCGATTAAGAGCGCTCGGTTTTAATGAATGACTAATAAACTCTCGCTGACAATATCGCACGACAAAAGCAGGTACGAATTGCTCATAATGAACAGACACAACATTAAGAAGTGTCGAAAGATTCACTTTATTAATAGTAAGGGATTTTTTGACATTCGTAGGCAGGTTGGAGAAAACCGCTTGGATAAGAGAAGTGATTTTTTTTCTCATCTCTCGCTTTTGACCTGTTTTTATTTCAATTTCCGTTAATTGATTTTTGAGCAAGAGCGTTTCTGTCAGTATATCTGGATACCATAAGCGACTTTCAGAATAAAAATACTTACACGATGTCAGGTCTAAGGGCCAGATTTTCTGACCACTAATGGTAAAAGGTCGCTTAGATGAATTAATCAACAAGCCATACAAGCCTTCCACTGACAGAAGGCCGCCGTATAAAACTGACGACAGTAGTATTTGCCCTCTCTTCACGTCATTTGTGCAGTTTGGCTGCTTTAAAGACTCAGATAAAGCGCTAACAACATCTTTGTACAAAGCGACATATCGATTAAATCGAATAGGTGTCAGACGCCCAGCTTCTCGATGCATTTTTTGCGTTAAGGCAGGGAGAGAAACGTCGCTATCTAACTCGCCACTTTTTTTCAAGTATACAACAAGTGCTCTTAGCACCTTTGAGGACCTAATAATCCCTTCAACATCAAGATTACAGGTGTTAATAAATCGATTGAAAAGTTTGTTAGAGTTAAGTTTTTTACGTTTTTTAAAGCGACTGTATCCATTAATAATGGCTCTTGAATCCGTACTTTCATCTTCAGCAAGCCAAGTCATAAAGTACTCAAAATAATGTTTTTCGGCGTCATCTATTTCTAATTCAAACTTTTTAAATATCGACCATCGCTCTTCAGTTATTTCAGCTCTCCACGAAAGATCAGACTTAACAACTTGTTCTTCAGACATCAGCAAGCCCTCGCTCAATCGTAAAATTCAATGCTGTGAGCAGCTCATCAATATGCGGTGCTACCATTTCAATAAGCTCAAAAGGTGAGCATGTTGAAAACTTCCCCCAAGGTTCCTGCCCTATCCCCCAGTGTCCCATAAATGCATTAATTAACTCACCACTCACCCCTTTCTCCATCAAATAGGTACGAATGAACCGGCGGTTAGTGTTCATTGGCAGATTTAAAAAAAGCGCCTGAAGGGAAAAGCTTATGCTTGGTTTGATTTCAGTGGGATTAACATGTTTATCGAGATAGAAATAGTCTGGTATGTCTATTAATAAATTGTCGTTAATAGCAGAAAAGTATGTTGTTTTTTTAAGTTGCTCGACGTGCTCTTGATAAGCTTCTAACTGTCGACAAACGAGCTGGGGCAATATACACAGTCGAGAGTTATAAAAATCATCTCCGTCTTTATCAGAAATGACAACAGTTTTCGTATTAGGATCAAAGGCTGTTACACAGGACAACGGTGAACAAATAGCACGCACACCCGTTCCATAAGCAAACATCTGAACGGTGTAATACGTCATCATGTTATGAGTATCCAAGATATCACCAGATTTGTTTGCGGATCTGATAGCGTTTTTAGTGTACTGCACCATATCGATAATGCTATCAAACGTCGGGCATAGCTGTGAAACAGACGATGTGCTTATTGCAGGCAATTTGTCTGCTTCTGGCTTAATAGAGCTGGGCAAAGGGATATCACGGCAGAGCTTATCCCAGACCTTACATCTAACAGATTCAAGATAATGAGGTGAAGGCGCACTGTAGTGCAAAAGCGTTTTTCCGAGCGGAAGATACTGACCAGTCGATAAGATCGTGGCCGCAACATCACCTGTTTGATGAGTTATGTGTGCGGGTAAAAAATTTGCAATTTTATGCTCATTTAATCGATTACCATTAGGCAACAAGTGCAGTAATTCGTTCAGTATAAGTCGGTACTCACGTAGCTTTTTTTGAAAAATCCTCCCAGTTTCTTTGCTATCTAGATGTTCTTGGTACTGTGCTTTTAAAAAATCTGCTAGACCAAACTCATCAGGAATTTTGATATACGACTCAACAACCCTGCACTGAGCCAAAAGGTCGTGAGTAAGCCGCTTTTTTCGCTGAACGCTTGCGACTTTAATAAACCAAATTCGTTTTCCGCTAGACAAGACAGAGGTTATCTTCGCCTTTGATGATGAATGATCAATAGACCACCTTGTACCATGTGCAACATCTCTCAGAGAACAGCCGGTGTACAGCATTAATAAAGCCATTGGCGCTGCATAAGAAACCAAGTCACTATGAGATACAGGGGCATTCATAACATCTAGACAAAGCTTAACAAGTTGAGCAATCTCCACGCTGGTGGCGTTAGAAAACTGACCAATCAAATTCTGATTTGATTGGATGATTTTGGGAATTTGTCGCTTCGAAAAAATGTTGTTACAGCTGGGAGTAGGGTCATCAACACTAATAATCTCGTCATAATCGCCCTGCTCATCATCTTCTAAATCTGCATATTTAGCCTCTTCTTCAGGCATCAAGGTTGGAGCGTTTTTTATCTTGATGCTGGTAACAGGGATGGTATTTAAACCGTGCCCATACGCCACTTTTTCAACAACACCGTTATCATCAATAAGAATAGACTCACTAACAATGCCAGAATTGTATCGGCAGTAGCCGCCATGCCAGCTAGAGGCTTTTCTGTTATAGGGCTTGGCCTTACCGCGTTTTTTTTCTCCATGGGCACTTTTACGCTGAAACTGAAAACTTCTCCATTTTGAAATTAATGGGCTCATCGTTTGGCGATACAATGGGCGTTCTTCAGTGGCCGAATCATCACGTGCTGATATAATATCTTCGCACCATTCGTACACATTAATATCATCACTAAAAAATTCTAACGTATCATCGTCTACATTATTATCTGACCAGTTCCGAATAAAAAAACCTGCGGCCGATGCCGAACTTTGATTTTTTTTCAACCGCTTTTCTTGATCTTTCATATACACCGAAAAAGTATCGGGCGAATGACTTAATGACGAATAAGCAGCGAGCAAAATGATCTGTAGCCCATGAAAATGACTTGTATACCCATCATCTTCGAGAGAATTCATCAACATAGAATAAATAGGATATCGTCCCCATTGGCTCATCATAGGATGCTGTTCTTCATCGACTACGTTCGGTCTTTCATGCCACATAAAAGCACCTACTTGTTCCAACAAAGCTATATGACTTGCCATAAAACCAGCGAAATTACTTAACTCTGACAGCCCTCTACCAAATTCCTTCTCAAGCAACGAAAGGTCGTCGCATTCATCCAGCAAACTTTCGATTGCATCACTAATATTTTCAACACAAAGATCAATGGCGCGTAAATGATGCGGGATATGACATTTATTACAATAATGAAGTACAAATAGGCGGGATTTCTTTGCAGACAAATTAGCAATGGTCAATTTTTGCTTTTTCATCTCTTTAAGAAAGTGATGTAAGCAAGAGCCTTGAAACTCGACAGTGGGTGAACGATGAGTACTCAACGGCCGCCCTCCTGTATTGTTCTGGTATCTAACCCGAAAAGCGTGGCAAACTGTTTGCTACTACAAGAAGCAAGAAAAGACTGCTTGTACAAAGGGTCGAACGAAGGCCGCAGCGTGTCAAAAGTTTGTTGAAGCAAGTACTTTTTTGTGCTGAATATAATCGGAAGGCCCAACGATTCCATCATATTTAATCGATGAAGTGCTTTGCCCATTTTTCCTTTGTACCAGCGAACAGGTACTGTTTGCTTTTTATCTAAAATACTAACAGCATATAAATAAGACTGAATCCCCGCCACACAGTAGAGCTTACCATCGTCCTGTACCAATATAATGGGAAACAGTGTTAAGTAATCTAACACCTCATTCCGCGTTAATGGCAACGACTCTCGCCCCATAGCTGAATTGCGCAGCAAAAACTGCTTTACTTTAGGGTGAATGCCATCAATGTTGGATAAAGCGATATCGCACAGTTGATCAGGTGTGGGATTATCTGAACGAGTGTCGGCAAAATCATCAACTTGCACCTTTGACTGCTTATACTCGCTGGCCCTCGGCACAGTGAAAGGCACATTAATTACACTTCCATTATCATTACAGGACTGAGAAGCATGAAATGCAAAATCAGACACGCCACTCACATCCCACAGTGGCAACTTGAGCAAATTTGGCCACTGCTCACCAACGTTTAGAGGTAACGTTTGTGTGCAAAAAGGCATGCTGTTGCTTGCAATAACGCTTTCAAGGCAACTACCATCTGGACACTTTTCTGTATTCGACTGCATAAAAGTCAATTGAATGAGATGAACCCGCTGCTCTCTGCTATCACGCTCATACTGGATAGAAGTCGTTGCTTTATCATACTCAACACGAGATCCCGACTTGAGTAACAACGAGCCAAAAGCTTCCATTTGGTTAATGAAAAGCCCGTAGCCTTTTTCTTTAAAATGAAGATACACGAACCCTTTCGAGACTTCCGTTGACCTTATATCCATACCTTTTTCCCAATAAAGAATGTTACGCGCTCGCAAATAAGCAAACGCCGTCAACAAAGCACCGCTTGAAAAGTACGGCTATATTGGTAAAGTACAGACTCTCACCTCCGACTTTAGACCAGTAGCACTTTTAAGCTGGCTTTCGTTGTTTAGATGCGGAATCGTTTACTAGACGATTAGGCTCTATGAACCGATGGCATCTCTGATGCCATCGGCTTTCTCTTCTCATTTACTTCCCATTTAGCACCTCACTTATTGAAATCGAAATTCAATATAGCAAAGCTAGATCATATACTCCATCACAATACTGCATTTAAAAAAAAACACTCCATTTCAATACTGTAAAAAAATAATATTAAATATATCTTAAAGAAAAATAATTTTTGCATCATAGAAATAATGCAATTTTAAATTGACGACCTAAAATGAATTCTGCAAACTATGCTCAACATTTAAACAGGCCAAAGCAATGACAACGACTCTTGGAAAATATGTAAGCATAGGTTCTGGTTACCCGTTTAGAGGGCGGATAGAGCCAAGTCGCGAAGGAGATGCGCTGGTAGTACAAATTAGAAATATTGATGCGGATGGTGAGATTCTGGCAAACGAACTTACTCTGACAAAATTACCAGGGAAGAAATCACCTGATTGGCTTTTAGCCAATGACATTTTATTCATAGCGAAAGGGACAAAAAACACGGCGACTTTAGTGAAGAATCTGCCTGAAAATACAATTTGCTCCCCTCACTTTTTTCGCTTAAGAGTTAAGCCTCAGCACAATGCTGACGCTCTAGCAGAATTCATTTGTTGGCAGTTAAACCAAGAACCAGCGCAGCGCTATTTCAAGGTATCAGCTGAGGGTAGCCTACAAGTCAGTATTAGAAAAAAGGTATTGGAAGAAACGCCATTTACTTTACCTGACTTCGAAACACAGATAAAAATCGTCAATTTACATCGATGCGCGATGAAAGAAATCAAAACCTATAATCAGCTTATAAAGAACAGACAACTGGAAATGACAGCGATCGCATCAGAACTACTAAACCGTTTGACTAAAAATGCATAAGGAATCACATATCATGACAACCAACCAAATCAATCAGGACGATATCAACAAGGCTGTCTGGAATGCATGCGACACTTTTCGTGGTGTTATTAGTGCCGATACTTACAAAGACTTCATCCTCACCATGCTTTTTTTGAAGTACATCTCTGATGTATACAAAGACGATTACAACAAGCTGACAGAGCAGTATGGTGATAACCCAGAATTAATTAATGCCATGATGTCAAAACAGCGCTTTGTGTTACCAGAAGGAGCCAGTTTTTGGGATTTATACGAAAAACGTTTTGAGGCCGGCAATGGTGAACGTATTGATAAAGCCCTACATGCGTTAGAAGAAGCCAACGGCAGTAAACTTAAAAACGTATTCCAAGACATCAGCTTTAATACTGACCGTTTAGGCCAAGAAAAACAAAAGAACGATTTGCTTCGGCATTTATTAGAGGACTTTGGTAAACAAATGTTAGATTTAAGCCCAAAACGCGTGGGTGACCTAGACATCATAGGTAATGCCTATGAGTACCTTATCAAGCGCTTTGCCGCAGGCAGTGGCGCAACCGCAGGCGAATACTATACCCCTCCAGAGGTTTCAACCTTACTAGCTACCGTTTTAGAGCCCGTTGAAGGCGATCAGATCTGCGACCCATGTACTGGCAGTGGTTCATTACTTTTAAAGTGTGGCGCCATGGTGCGTAAAAATTCAGGTTCAAAAAAGTACGCTTTATTTGGACAAGAAGCCATTGGCTCAACATGGGCACTGGCGAAAATGAACATGTTCCTTCATGGTGAAGACAACCACCGCATTGAATGGGGTGACACCATTCGTCACCCACAGTTATTAGATAAGGACAGTACAGGCTTATTACATTTTGATGTGGTAACAGCCAACCCGCCATTTTCGTTAGATAAGTGGGGCCATGACGATGCGGAAAACGACCCTTATGGCCGCTTTCGTCGTGGCGTACCTCCAAAAACCAAAGGCGATTACGCCTTTATCAGCCACATGATTGAGACATTAAAGCCAGAGACAGGTCGTATGGGCGTAGTTGTGCCACATGGCGTGTTATTTCGTGCATCAACGGAAGGAAAAATTCGTCAAAAACTGATTGAAGAAAACCTGCTAGATACTGTGATTGGTTTGCCTGAAAAACTGTTTTTCGGCACAGGTATTCCGGCGGCTATCTTAATATTCAAAAAGCACAAAACCGATAACAACGTCTTATTTATTGATGCTAGCCGAGAGTTCAAGTCGGGCAAGAATCAAAACCAATTAACTCCTGATAATATCCAAAAAATTATAGACACCTACAAAGCGCGTAAAACAACGGATAAGTATTCCTACCTTACGAGCTTTGATGAAATCAAAGAAAACGACTTTAACCTCAACATTCCTCGCTATGTCGATACCTTTGAAGAAGAAGCGAAGATTGATTTAGTGGCAGTCCGCACTGAGCGTGTGCAACTGAAAAATGAACTGCAAACCCTTGAAACTGAAATGGAAGGCTACTTGAAGGAGTTGGGGTATGGTGCCTAACGGGTGGAGTTTAGGTTTTTTTTCTGATGGAATTGAGTTGATTTCTGGACAGCATGTTGAAGTAAAGTTTGTAAACTCACTTGGAAATGGTAAGCCATACTTAACAAGTCCTGCAGATTTTTCGCACGATAATATAAATGTTACTAAATTTACTGAACAAGCTAAAAAGGAATGCCTTGCAGGTGACTTACTGATTACAGTCAAAGGCTCAGGAACAGGTAAAGTAATTGAAGCTGATGATTCATACGCTATCAGTCGTCAACTTATGGCCGTAAGAGCAACATCTTTCGACCCTAAGTTTTGTTTCTATAATTTAGTTGCAAGCATCAAGAGATATGAAGGAGCGGCAGCTGGTCTAATACCAGATCAAGAAATCGAGCTATTAGAGCTATTAGAGCAACAACTCTCAGACTTAAAACAAGAAAAAAAACGCTAATGCAGTAGTTGTTAACAGGTAAGCGCAGAGTCAAATTAAACTAAAAGGAGTTAGTATCATGAGTGAAGATAAGAAATTAGCGAAAGATCACCTGATATTTAAACAAGGTCTGGAAAGCTTATTTGGCGAACAAGAGAGCCTTGATGAAGGCATTGAAAAAATAAGGACTAAGCTTTCAGATCTTACCAACATTAAAAATCTTCACTTTTTGCTGGGAGCAGGCGCGAGCTCAGATGCCATACCAGCAATGGGGCCACTAATAGAAAAAGTAACAGCACGAGTCGAAGACGCAGAAACGTCCAATCAATTAGCTGCTCACCCGGACAAGCTACAACACAGTGAGTTAAAGAGACAATTTGACTTAGTCAAAGATGTTTCCCCTAACAACCTTGAAAATATTCTTGGTACATTATATTCAAAACGTGAGTACTTAAAAGGCATTGGTCAAACAGACAGTCTCAATGATTTCCTTATCGAATTGATTGAGTCTCAGATTTATTCAGCCATCAACATCGACTGTAACTCTACTCAGGCTAAACTCTCTCTTAGCTTGTATAAAAAGCTTTATCAAAAGTTAGCCCTGAGGAATAAGGATCTCGCAAGGGTAAATATATTCACTACTAACAATGATCTACTTAGTGAGACCGCTTTGGGCTTCCTCAATATCAACTACAACAATGGTTTTAGCAGTGGCCTTGCTCGCACGTTTAACCCCGCACGTTTCTCGTACACATTCTCCAGAAAAGTTGATCCTAGTGTTGAAAAATATGAACCACTAGAAAACATGGTTTATCTATACAAACTGCACGGCTCAATCAGTTGGGTTGAATCCGATGACAATTCTTTTTTCAATATTAAAGAAGTCGATGTCATCCCAAACATGCACGCACAAGATAAGAACGTGCTTATCTATCCAACTCCGCTGAAGCAAAATAAGAGCTTGGGGTCGCCCTATGCCGATCTTATCAGGGAATTTCAAAATAAACTGTTACTTCAGCACGGAGTGCTAATAGTCATTGGTTATAGCTTTAGTGACGAGCATATCAACAATGCTATTTATGCTGCTTTGGCATCTAATTCAACACTGAGCGTGATCATTTTCGGTAACTATCATCCATCTGAAAACCTTACAAGGTTAACTGATAGACGAATATATCAAATATCTGGTGAAGTTGAACTTTCTCCTGACGACGGTACAAGCACTAAAAAAGAAAAAATTCATTACTTTAACTACATCGTGAATAACTTTATCCCTGATTTAGACCGCAATAAGGAAAGTGAAGTACTTGAAGAATTTATAAAATCAATCAAGTCGCTTAAGGATAAAAAATGAAAATAGGGAAAATTACATCCGTAAATTTTAATCAGTTTCGGGTAAAGATCTCTTCAGAAATCAGAGGCAACTCGGTGAATGTAGCTGGAGTACTTTACTACTTCGGTAACATTGGTAGTTATTTAAAAACAACCAACTCCGTAGGAGAACAACTCATCTGTGAGGTTGTGTCTATTTTCGACAGTGACATGAGATTAGATTCTGCGGCTTACGATATTGATAGCAACAGAGAATTACTGTTAAAGCCTGTTGGAACAATTACGAGAACGGGGAAGTTTAATCTGGGTGTGGGTATATTCCCGGGTATCTACAGTGAAGTTGCCATTGTGACTTTTGAAGATATGGAACTGATCCTTCAAACCAGCAAAGATAAAGGATTAAGCGAAAACATCCATCAGAGTTTTCACCTTGGCGAAAGTAAAAACTTAATCAACTACCCCATAGATATCTCAATAAATTCATTCTTTAACATTCACTCTGCTGTACTGGGAAATTCTGGTAGTGGCAAGTCAAATACTATTGCCCACATTATTCAAGAAATACATAAAAAAAAGAATAACTCAGCTATTGGCTCTCGTATTTTAATTTTCGATGTTAATGGTGAGTACAAGAACGCTTTTACAGGCCATGATAAGTGCCCCAATTTGAAAGTTAGATTACTTAAACCCAATATCACAGGTGCAGAGGACGGTTTTGAACCGTTTTACCTTCCTCACTTCCTCATGAACATTGATGAGTGGAGTGCATTCTTAATGGCAACAGATGCTACCCAACGCCCTTTCTGGGACAAGGTGCTACAAGAGAGCTACAAGTTTTACATGATTTCTACCCGTGGAGGGGAAGAAAGACAGAGATTTATTAATTACCTGCGATTTAAAGTATGTAATTTAGTTAATATGCTGTTAGGCCAAGGTGATACTGACACCGCAATCGTTACCGCTGCCAAAAATGTTATTTATGGGATTTCAGAACTCATTGAGCTTGATGAGCATCTAAAACAAGCTTGTGTAGATGAAGGGATGCATGATGATTTACACAAACTGTATAACAACTGTGCGGTAGCTTATGGAAACAACAATGATAAGTTAAAACAAGCTGTTGATGCCGTTCGGGAAAAAATTGATTATGGTAATGTTCAGGAAGTAATTTCTCTACGTGCTAACTCAGAGCAATATTTTGATTATCGATTCTTGAAACAGGCTGCCAATTTAACGCTGCTGGAAGAAGATGCTAGAGGTAATAGAAGAGTTAGAGAGTATACCTCTACTATGATGACGAGGTTAGATTTTTTCTTAGATAATCAAGACTGTGATTTCATGAGAAATCGTCCTGCTGGCACAACCAATATTGATCAATATTTGGAATGGTTATGGCAGACTAACTTAGATGTACCTGCGCAAACCAATATGGTGATCATTGATACTAGTGAATTATCTAAAGACGCATTGGAAACGTTAACGTCAGTAACCTCAAGGCTCAATTTTTCATCACGAAAAAAGCTAAATGGCTCGGCAAGACGAGAAAAACCTATACATCTAGTGCTTGATGAGGCGCACCGATACATCAAAAAGGACTCAAAATACCTTCTTCGAGAAAATATCTTTGAACAGATAGCTCGTGAAGGCAGGAAGTATGCCCTGTATTTATTAATATCATCTCAACGTCCTTCAGAATTATCTGAAACTGTTTTATCCCAATGCTCTAACTTCATAGTCCACCGAATACAAAATGAAGTAGATATGAAGTACGTCTATGCCATTCTTCCTTATTTTTCAGATGACTTTGCGAATAAGATCAAGCAATCGGTGCCGGGAGAAGCTCTTATATTTGGGAACTGTGTTTCGATGCCTTTACATATTCGTGTAAAGCAAGCACACCCTGAACCTAACAGTGAAAACTGTAAAGTTCATAAGGAGTGGTTTAAACCATTCCCTCCTTTACCACCTGAAGCACCTGTATTAAGAAGAGAAGAGTAATGCACAACAATAAGCGACCTCGCACCATTCAAATTTTTCTCCCCACTGGCGACCCAGCGGGTATTCGCACTGCAGAGCAGACCACCTCGATTATTCGCTTAATTGAAGTGCCACGTAGTGATATAGCTGAGTTTGTAAAAATGCCGGAATCTAAGCAAGTTGGGTTGTACTTTTTAGTCTCAGGCGATAATAAAGACGAGCTGTATATTGGCCAGTCTGGTGATGTCGGCAGCCGATTGATGCAGCACTATAAAGATGAGAAAAAAGATTGGGAGCGAGCGCTGGTGTTGGTGTCGCTTACCAATAATTTAACGCAAACCCATGTGCTGTATTTGGAATCTCTATCGATAGAAAAAGCCAGACAGTGCCAACGTTATGAACTGCTCAATGGTAATGGTGGGCAAAAGCCTTACACGCCAATTCCGCTTAAAGCCGATTGTGATGAAATTCATGAAATTGGCAGCTTATTGTTAGCAACCCTTGGCTACCCCATTTTTGAACCACTCACCGAGCTGTCTACTACCAAAACCGAACAAGTGTTCTCTTGCAGCCGCACAGGGGTTGATGCCAAAGGCATATACACCAACGAAGGCATGGTGGTATTAAAAGATTCATTCGCCCCTATGATCACCAAGCGCAAAACTGAACAACGATTTTATGATAAACGCGACCAACTATTAGCCAAAGGAGTAATTGCACAACAAGGCGATCGCTTTGTATTTCAGCGTGACTATTTGTTCCCCACCCCCAGTGGTGCCTCAATGTTTTTATTATTAGCCAGTTCTAATGGTTGGGTTGACTGGAAAACAGAGCAAGGCGTGACATTACATGAATATCAAGGTCGCACAATTGAGTCAGCCAGTGCGCAGGTAAGTAGCGTAAGCTAGCCAGAAAAAGGAGTATGAAAACCCATGACAAACGAACTCATTCTTTACACGACTGATGATGGACAGTCACAGTTTGTGCTACGTACGCTTGACGGTAATGTGTGGCTCACACAACTTGAAATAGCGCAGCTATATCAAACCAGCAAGCAGAATATTAGCAAGCATGTAAAAAGTGTATTAGCAGAGAATGAGCTGGCTGAGGCAGCAGTTGTCAACTCTAAGTTGACAACTGCTGCTGATGGTAAAGAGTACCTTACTCAGTTATATGCGCTGCCGATGATCATCGCCATCGGCTATCGTGTGCGCTCTACTCGCGGCACGCAATTCCGACAATGGGCAACCCGAACCCTAGGTGAGTACCTGACCAAAGGGTTCGCCATGGACGACGAACGACTCAAAGATCCCAAATGGGATTATTTTGATGAGTTGCTTGAACGTATCCGCGACATACGTTCGTCAGAAAAGCGCTTTTATCAAAAAATTCGAGATTTGCTAACCCTGTCCGAAGATTATCGTATCAATGAAGAGGACACAGGTTTGTTGTTCGCAGAAGTACAAAACAAACTCTTTTATGCCACTACAGGATACACCGCGGCTGAATTAATTGTGGCGCGCGCCAACCCTGATTTACCGAATATGAATCTCACCAGTTTTGCCGGTAATCGAGTACGCAAAGCGGATATCATTATTGCAAAAAACTACCTTCAAGAAAATGAACTTGAACAACTAAATCGCCTTGTAAATATGTTCCTAGAATTCGCCGAGTTTAGAGCCAAAAATAAACAGCAGTTGACCTTTGAAGATTGGCGGAAATATGTAGACAATTTTATGGTTTTCAACGAGCAACCTTTATTAAAAAATGCAGGTGGTATTAGCCGTTCTAGAATGGAAGAAATCACCGCTAGACATTATGAAAAATTTGATCAAAATCGCAAAATAGCCGAAGTAAAAGCGGAAGATGAATCAGAAATTGAAGCATTAGAAGTACTACAAAAACGACTTCAGAAAAAAGAAACGAAATAAGATGAGTCGATTTTTATTTTTTATTGACGGCATCATCAATTCCTACGAAAATGACAGCAACATGACCGTCACGCTTAGTACTCTTTTATCTCAGATCAAAAGAGTAACGCGCAACCTTGGCGGTTTTTTTATGCCTGCCGTTCACCAATTAGATAATAAAAAAAGCACTTAATATGGAAGTAACTTCTCAAAAATCCATCAATTACACGGAAGAATTCAGTGCGAAAATTCCTGCGCTGTCTTTACTCACAAATTTGGGCTACACCTTTATCCCACCGAGTGAATGCGAAGCACTGCGTGGCAACACTCTAGTAAGCGATAAGAAAAGCACCCATCAGGTTGTGCTGTTACCTGTAATGCGGGCTTTTTTAGCTAAGCAGACCTTTTCGTTTGCAGGTAAAGAGCATACTTTATCGCTTGCAACGATTGATAAGGTGATGCATGAGCTTAATCCTGCCATGAACTTAGGGTTAAAGGCGGCTAACGAGAAAATTTATAATGCATTGATGTATGGCGTGAGCGTTACTGAATTCATAGACGGTAAAAAAACCTCCCCCACTATTAAGCTGATTGATTGGCATAATATTGAAAACAATCAGTTTCATTTTACCGAAGAGCTTGTTGTTCAAAATGCCGAAGGCACGGGGAATCGCATCCCTGATATTGTGTGTTTTGTTAATGGCTTGCCATTAGTCGTGATTGAGGCGAAACGCCCAGACTCGAATAAAGAAGGCAAATCGACCAATACAGAAGCAATTTCTCAACACATTCGTAATCAAGGTCAAGCTGAAATTCCTCATTTGTATGCCTACAGCCAATTGCTATTAACGGTAAATGGTCATGACGGCTTATACGCCACATGTGGCACCCCAGAAAAATTCTGGGCGAAGTGGAAGGAAGAACTAATTCCAGAAGCCGAGTTCGTCAGGCTTAAAAACCATAAATTAAGCGATGAACAGCTAACCTCACTATTTAGTCATCGCCCTGTAAAGGTAAAAGATGATTACCTTTCCCTTGTTGCTGCGGGTGACTTAACGGTTACTGACCAAGATAGGCTCATTTTAAGCTTACTGAGCCCTGAGCGCCTGTTAGATATGACTCGCTTGTTTACTTTGTTTGATAAAAAAGTGGGCAAGATAGTGGGTCGATATCAGCAAGTGTTTGGCATCAAGGCACTAATAGAGCGTATTAATACTTTTGATGATTCAGGCGCACGAGAAGGCGGTGTTATTTGGCACACAACGGTGAGTGGTAAGTCGTTTACTATGGTGTTTTTATCCAAAGCGCTAATTTGGCTTGAAGAGCTAGCACAATGCCGCGTGATCATTGTCACTGACCGAGTGGACTTAGAAAACCAACTAAGCAGTACCTTTGCATCTGGCGGTGTATTAACCGACCGTGATAAAAAAGATTCCATGGCGACTACGGGTAAGCGTTTAGCCGAGCAAATAGGTAAAGGAAATGAGCGAGTTATTTTCTCGATTATTAATAAGTTTGGCTCGGCTATAAAACACAAAGACTGTTACAACGACAGCCCCAATATAATTGTGTTAGTGGATGAAGGCCATCGTAGCCAAAACGGTGAGAATAATATCCGTATGCAGCAGACGCTGCCTAAAGCGGCCTATATTGCCTTTACGGGCACGCCTTTGTTAAAAGATGACAAAACCGAAAACAAGTTCGGCAAGATCATTCACTCTTACACTATGCAGCAAGCGGTTGAAGATAAAACCGTTACGCCACTGTTGTATGAAGAGCGTATTCCTGAATTAAACGTTAACGAAAAAGCCATTGATGCATGGTTTGAGCGCAGCACCAGCAAACTGAGCGACAAACAAAAAACAGATCTGAAGCGAAAGTTTTCACAAAAAGGTCAAATTTATCAAACCGAAGGTCGTATTGATCTAATTGCATATGATATCGCCGATCACTTCCAAAACTTTAAACAACAAGGCTTAAAAGGCCAATTGGCATGCGACTCAAAAGCCTCTGCCATTCGCTACAAAAAAGCACTCGATAAAATTGGTACGGTTACATCGGTTGTTGCTATGTCGGCGCCTGATACCCGCGAGGGGCATGAGGCGGTAGATCAAGAAAGCAAAGACATTGTTCAAAACTGGTGGGAAGCAAACGTTAACGAAATAGACGAGAAAGCCTACACCAAAGCCATTATTGAAGACTTTAGCAGAGACGATGGTCCTGACATCATGATCGTGGTTGATAAGCTTCTAATGGGGTTTGATGAACCGAAGAACACCGTGTTGTATATCGACAAGCCTCTCCGAGAACATAATCTTATTCAAGCTATTGCTCGTGTAAACCGCTTGCATAGTAAAAAACTTTTTGGTTACTTAATTGACTACCGAGGCATACTCAAAGAGCTTGATACCACCATTGAGAAGTACCAAGACCTTGCCGAGCGTACCCAAGGCGGCTTTGATATAGATGACCTGAAAGGTTTGTACAACCGCATGGATACGGAATACAAAAAACTTCCGGGATTACACAGTGATTTGTGGGCGATATTTGACGGCGTTATAAACAAGCAAGATGGCCCAGCGTTGCGCCAAACATTAGCGCCAAAAGTGCAAGAGGTTAACGGTAGACTAACGGATACCAATCTTAGAAAGCGTGATGATTTTTATTCTACTCTTACTACATTCTCAAACTGCATGAAAGTAGCCCTGCAATCGGCGACGTACTTCAAAGATAAGTCATACGATGGCTCCTCAACATCTGGTAACCCACGTGACTTATATAAACGTGACTTAAAAGCTTTTGTCGATTTACGTAAACAAGTACGTGAAGATGCAGACGATACCATCAATTATGACGAGTACGCCGAAGACATTAGAAGCTTGCTTGATAAGCACATCGCTGGCATTGAAGTAAAAGAGCCGGATGGTGCGTATTTGATTGGCAACTTAGGAAAAGACGTAAAGCCGCAGGATATTAGCGATGACGAGGCTCGTAACCAAACGGATAAGATTACTGGGCGAATTACAAAAATGATTACGCAAGACTTAAAAGATGATCCTTATGCCCAAGAGTATTTTTCTAAAATGCTTAAAAAGACGATTGAAGATGCTAGAGCCATGTTTGATGCACCAGTTAAACAATACATTCTCTTTGCTGACTTTGAACAGGAAGTGAAAGATCGCAAAGTGGCTGATATTCCCAAGGATTTTGTTGATGATGCTGGCAAGTTAAATAAACATGCACAAGCTTATTTTGGTTTGTACAAACATCTATTTGATGCTGAATTCTTAACTGAGAAGGCACTGGATAATAAAAAGCTAGTCATACTTGCCTTCAATATTGATACTGTAGTGAAAGATGCGGTTGCTGAGTATTCCATTAACCCAGCAGAAATTGATAATGCTATTCACATGAAACTGTTGCCTATGTTGTTTGGTGATCTTGGCCTTAATAACGCTCAAAAGTTGATTGAGGAAGTGTTAAAGATAACCCGTTTGGGCATAGCAAGAGATTAATTCAAGTGACTCAAAAAACAGTTTCAAACGCTATTTGCCCAAAAGAAAACGAAGCGACAACCAATGATCGAGGCGTTTTCACTTATGGTAATGACACAATTCACTATGATGTGATCCGTAAACCTATGTTTGCTAATCCCGCTAAAAAGCAAGTTCGTAAGGTGGTGATAAAAGTTCACCCTGATCAGCGTGTCGTTGCGACTGCTCCCATTGATGCTAACGAAGATGTAATTAAAGAAGCCATCCAAAAACGTGCAAGGTGGATTTGGCAAAGCATTGATGAATTTGCAAAGCAAAAAGACGCAGTTTTACCTAAACGCTATGTCAGTGGCGAAACCCAATTTTATTTAGGTAAGCGCTATGTGCTAAAAGTCATCGTTGATGCCGAGCAAGCCCCAAACATAAAGCTAAGCCGTGGTAAATTAAACGTCACACTCAAAGATGAAATCAGTAAAGACGATATACCAGAGAATCAAAACAACCGGCTGGTGATAATTAAGCCACTCATCGACAAATGGTATCAGTACAAAGCGAAAGCGATTTTCCACGAGCGATTGGCAGCATTATTGCCAAAAACGACCTGGGTAAAAGACATACCCTCCTTTCGTGTAATGGCAATGAAAAAATAATGGGGAAGCTGTTCTACCAAAGGCAACCTGATACTCAACCCTCACCTTATTAAAGCACCTAAAGAATGCATTGATTACGTGATTTTGCACGAACTTTGCCATATCGCAGAACACAACCACAGTGAGCGTTTCTGGCGTTTATTAACCCAAGTAATGCCTAACTGGAAAGGCGTAAAAGCAAGATTGGATGATATGGCTGAAATGTATTTAAACGACTAACTTTTAAAAGTTAGTATGACATGGACAGAATGAACTAGAGGATCCAATTCGTTCACATCCTACTTAAAAAGAAATCTCTAACCTCATAAAAATCATTAATCGAACTATTTTTTAACAAATATTCTTTAACCGAAAGCCCCTCAAAAAGAGGATGATTAATAGGTCTTTTAAAAGAGCTGTAATGTAAGCCAATTGGTACACTTTGGTGTATCGCCTTATAAATACCAGCCAATAAAGATAATCGTTCTATTATTTTGAGCTCTAAATCTAGCATTCCAATCTCTTCACTGGTTTCCTGCCAATACTTCCATTTCTCTGTTTGAATCCCCCCAAGTAATGTCGCCATTTCATCATCAGACAAGTCCCAGCATTGCTGGGAACTTTGCTGCTTCAACCAAAGAATGACATTGGCACAATTTTTACTAAGGTCCAATTTATCTAATGTTGATATATCCATTTTCACTCCATAATTGAAAGTACAACACTCGAAGGTAGGGAGTAGCATTCCCTACCTTACCATTACTGATTACCAACATTCTCCTTGCAAAAAAGCCGGAACACTCCCAACTAAAGAACACCTCAAAAGCCCATAATCAGAATAGCGCTCATATTCATTGGTTAGCTTTTCTTGCACCCAGAGTGCCACAGCTTCACTATTTGTATAAACTGGAGCCAAATTAAGTATAGAGGCTAAACCTACGCCATCAATAATATGAAGGTCATCAATTAGCATCTTTGAAAACTTTCCAGCCTTAGGTGTCACCCAAACATTCGATTTAGCCATACTTTATTCTCCAGTCTCAGATTTTTGCTCGGTTAACTTTATGTGTTCTTGCAACAATAGACGATCAAAGGCTGAACCATCTTGTCGGGTTAAATTCGGAACATACCGTGAGTACACACGAAATAACATTTCCGTCGTGGTATGACCCATCTGACGAGCAATCCATTCTGGGTTTTCACCCGACGCTAACCAAAGCGTAGCCGCTGTATGACGCGTCTGATAAGGACGACGTTTCTTGAGATCTAATAGCCTTAACAATGGATACCAAATACGTTTCGTAACTGTGTCACTCTTAAGAGGGCTACCATCAATATTGCAAAACACTAGACTCTGATCATGTGTCATTTTGTATTGCGCTTTTAATGCGTCATAAACTGGCTGAGACATATAAATCTCACGCTGCGAGCCGTCTGTTTTAGTGTAAGTGAACTCTCCTTTTACCCAGGTTTCACGAATCAAAATCTGTCCCCTTTCAAAATCGACGTACTTCCACTTAAGACCATCAATTTCGCCTGTACGCATTCCCGTAAAGAAACGCACTGTGAAATAGTTTTTAAAGTCCCTTCTCACCGACTGAATAATCAAATTCACTTGATCCAAAGAAAATGGATCTATGTCTGTTTTCATGATCTTTAACGATTTAATTCCCTTCCAAGGAGAGGTAAACTCGTATCGGTCGGCGGCTTCATTAATAATCATTCGGAGAGGCGTCATTATCTTGTTGATTGATGCAGGCTTAAGAGCACTATTTTTCCGTTTGGGTTCTTTGGCGAGAGTTGAACGAAAATTTAGTATGTCTGCTTTTGTGATGCTGCCGACTTCTTTATCACCGAAATAAGGTATTGAATACACATCAATGCTACTTCTCACTGAAAGTGTATGCGAGTTTCTCCACTCGATCTTTTTCTCATCAAACCAAAGCTCTGCAAACTCTTTGAATAAAAGCGTTTTTCTTGCCTTTTTTGCAGTATGTTCAGTCAACATATCCTTCTGTTCTAGAAACAAATCCGCTTTTTTGCTGTTTGGAAAATAATCCCAATACTTAAATGTACCCAATGTGATTTCAGCCTCTATACGATCAAGAATTTGCTTAGCTCGCTTCTTGTTCGCAGGAGAATCCGTCAGTTTAGTCTGCTCACGACAGCGCTCACCCTTAAAACGAAAATCCAATAGTAACTTACCGCTTCTAACGTTAATGCTTCCCATATACCCTCCTAGTGGACACCAGCCATCAATGTGTTAATGGCAGGAACTTTAAACATGTCTTCCTCTATCTGCTCCCAGATGTACAAAATTTTGCGACCTCCGAATGGTCGGAAGTAATGGATACCCTCAATAAGAACCGAGTCTTTTAATTTTCGACGAATAGTCTTACTGTCGTACTTGATGCGTCCAGAAAGTTCTTCGGTTGTTAGATATGTTTGTGACATAATATTAAACTCCTATAAGTTATTAGGATCTTCAAAAGACTTTAATGATCTTCTATAGATCATAATAGTCTATTTTAGATCTATTGCAAGTCTTTTTGATCTTCTGTAGATCATTTTTTGAGGTTTAAGATGATAAAATGTCACTTATCTAAAATTATGGGTGAAAAGAAACTCAAAATTTCAGACGTTTCTAATGAGACAGGAATTAATAGAGGAACTATTACGCGCCTATATCATGAGACAGCAGTGCGCGTAGAGTTCGAAGTACTGGAACAGCTATGTAATTACTTAGGATGTGGAATCGAAGACTTACTAGAAATACAAAAAGATGAAGAGTAACTAGCGAAAATTTCGATGCTTAAAATGACCCGAAAATCATTTTGGTCACCATATGGTCACATTTTGGTCACAAGACAAAAAAGAGGCCATTTTGGTCACAAAAAGCGAAGGACATTTGAGACTGCTTGAAGAGTGTTATTTGAAATACAGTATTAGTACTAAGAAAAAGGAAATGGGGTATTCTGGGAAGAGTTAAACGCTAAACCCCGTGTAAGCCACTGAATTAATTGAATAAATGGTGCACCCGAGAGGATTTGAACCTCCGACCTCACCCTCCGGAGGGGCGCGCTCTATCCAGCTGAGCTACGGGTGCATATCTTTTCACTTACTTTTCTGTCCTGTGCCCTACGGTGACCATTTCGGCCGATCCTTCGCCTCCGGAGGGCGACGCTCTATCCAGCTGAGCTACGGGCGCATTATGATTGCGTGGCGCTAATTCTGTTGCAAGGTGCTAACAAGGCCATCACAAATTGGTGTGCGTATTCTAAAGGAAATCACTCAGGATTCCAGTGCTTAAAGCAATAAAGAACAGATATAAGCTGTTTTTTATTGCTTTGGTATCAAAAGCTTTTCTAGTTAGCTGTTTACACCGCAAACAACTAACTCATGGAAAAAAACTTAGCCTATCTTATGCAATTCAGTCACATCAAATTCTGCAATAACGTCTTTGGTTACTTCTAAAAACGTCTTGATATGATCCGTTTTCATATGGTCCTGCCACACATCGTAGTCGGTCCAACGTTCGAAGTAGACGAACGCTCCCGGAGTCTTGTTATTTTGATGAAGGTCATATTGCAAACAACCCACTTCCGCGCGGGTTGGCACCAATAAAGCTTCTAAAGCGGCTTTTAAGGCCGCGCTTTTGCCAGAGTGCGCGCGAATGTTGGCGACGAGTACGAGTTCAATGGTCATGTTTGTTTCCTTGTCTAATGGACGTGTTACAAAAATAAAGTAAAGGTGAGGAACAACGCTAAACAAAAAAATACGCGAGTAGATTCACGCCTTTGTGTTTAAATAACTGTATCGTTTTTTACTCTTAATCACTAAGGATTCATTGTGACTGTTTCTATCCCGCCTTCCATTAAACGTTTAAGTATTCTTGGTGCCGTTTGTTTTGCCATAGGGCTTTCTTCGCTGGCCGGTGCGGCACGTTCAGGTGAACAAGTTTTTAATACTTATTGCGTTGCTTGTCATATGAGCGGTGTTGCAGGGGCGCCGCGATTTGGTAACCATGAAGACTGGCAACCGCGAATCGATAAAGGCTTAGATACATTGCTAAAAGACGCGATCAGCGGCATTAAAGCCATGCCGCCAAAAGGTTTATGCTTTGATTGCAGTGATGATGAGCTGAAACTCGCTATTGAATACATGATAGACAACAGCAAAGATTAGTTTTTTTCAGCGTCGTGTGCTAGCCGTTTAACATGGCTTTTAATGCCGACAATGACGCCTGACCACGTTCTTTTTTCGCGCTCTCTCCTTCGTCACCTCGACCCTCCCAAACCAAGTCTTCTTCTGGAAGTTCATCAAGGAACCGACTTGGTAAACAGTCGATTTCTTCACCGTATTGTCGGCGTTTCGCGGCCATTGTAATGCATAAGGTTTTTTTCGCCCGTGTTATGCCAACGTAAGCCAGACGACGCTCTTCTTCGATGTCGTCGTTTTCTATACTGTTCCTGTGGGGCAAAAGTTCTTCTTCACAGCCGATCAAAAAAACATGCGGATACTCTAAGCCTTTAGACGCATGAAGTGTCAGAAGTTGTACTTTATCTTCGTCTTCCTCTTCTTCTTGGCGCTCTAGCATGTCAATCAATAGCAGCTTGCTAATCGCCTGATCCAAACCGGCAGTTTCGTCTTCTTCCCAAGCGGACTCCATCATGCGTTGAATAGAATCCAGTAAGAAGCGCACGTTTTCGATGCGACGATCGCCCGCTTTAGACGAAGACGTTTGCTCTTGAATCCAACCGTAATAATCCATGTCATGAATCATTTGCTCTATCACTGGCACGGGAGACGCCCCTTCTAGACGTTTACGTAAGGTAGACATCCAACTCTCGAAGTCTTGCAGGCTTTTCAGCGAGCGGCCAGTGATGTTTTCTTCTAGCTCTTTGTAACCAGACGCTTCAAACAAACTCACGCCGCGTTCAGTGGCAAGGTTACCGACTTTTTCTAGTGTTGCGGGGCCGATTTCTCGTCTCGGTAAATTCACCACTCGCAAAAAAGCATTGTCATCTGATGGGTTCACTAACAGACGCAAATACCCCATCAAATCTTTGATTTCCGCGCGGGAGAAAAAAGACGTGCCGCCATTCATTTTGTAAGGAATCCGGTAGGCTTGCAGTTTAATTTCCAATAAACGCGCCTGGTGATTGCCTCGATACAAAATAGCAAAATCTCGATACGGAATGTCATGGCGCAAATGACGAGATTGTATTTCAGCCGCCACGCGTTCCGATTCTGAGTCTTCGTTTCGGGTGACCATCACACGGATCGGATCGCCTATTTCATGGTCACTCCACAACGCTTTGTCATGAATATGAGGATTGTTCGCTATTAACGTATTGGCGGCTTTCAAAATGGTTTTAGTCGAACGGTAGTTTTGCTCTAGCTTGACCAGTTTTAAGTTTGGATAATCGACCGACAAGCGCTCTAGGTTTTCAGGACGCGCACCACGCCATGCGTAGATGGATTGGTCATCGTCGCCCACTAAGGTAAAACAGCGTCTATAACCTGCTAATAAACGAATCAATTCATATTGACTGCCGTTGGTGTCTTGGCACTCATCCACCAGCAAATAGCGGACTTTTTTCTGCCAGCGATCACGCAACGCTTCATCTGCCATTAACAAGCTGACAGGAAGCAAAATAAGGTCATCAAAATCCACCGCGTTGTAGGCACGCAAATAACGCTGATATTGTGCGTAAACTTGCGCCGCCAACAAAAACTCTTCGGTATCAGCGTTGGTCATGGCTTCTTGTGGTGTCGTTAGATCGTTTTTCCAATTGGACACTGTGTTCTGACAATAGCCTGCGGAGTCCGTTTGACCGTTAAACTCTTTGTCTAGAATTTCTTTGATCAAGCTAAGGGAGTCTTGGGAATCAAATAAAGTGAAGCCTTCTTTTAAACCTGCCCGACGAAACTCTTTGCGTAGAATGCGTAAACCTAAATTGTGAAAGGTAGAAATGCTCAAGCCTCGGCTTTCTTGTTTAGAAAGCATACCAACAACACGTTCTTTCATCTCTCGAGCGGCTTTGTTCGTAAATGTTACCGCGATAATGCTGTTCGCTTTATACCCACAGGTTTGAATCAAATACGCGATTTTCGTCGTGATTACACTGGTTTTTCCTGATCCCGCTCCGGCCAATACCAGCAGAGGCCCATCGATTTTTTTAACGGCATCGAGTTGGCGTTCGTTTAGATTTCTCAAACGTTGGGATATGGAAGGAAGGGACTCACTCATGGAAAAACTCTGGCTTGTGCGGCGGTTAAAAATCAGCACTAAGTGTACCCGACATTACATCGACTCGCACTGACATAACCGTTCGATCAGGCACAAAAAAGGGACACCAGAATGGCGTCCCTTTTATTATCGCTCGCGTAAACGCTTATTTAGAAGTGTCTCCGCTGTTATTTTCCAAAACAGGTCGACGGCTCCAATAGCTCGCCAACAAAGAACCCGAAATATTGTGCCACACACTGAAAATAGTACCTGGCAACGCCGCCATTGGCGTGAAGAATTTTACCGCCAACGCCGCCGCCAAACCTGAGTTCTGCAAACCCACTTCAAATGCAATCGTACGACATACGCGTGCATCAAAGCCAAGTAAGTAAGTTACCCAATAGCCTAAGGTCAAACCAATCGCATTATGGATAATTACAGCAGCCGCTACGATGAGGCCAACTTGAACAATTTTTGACGCGCTCAAGGCCACGACAATCGCAATGATAAGGACAATCGCGAACATAGAAATGTAAGGAAAAATCGGCTCTGCTTTGCGCACAAACTTCGAGAAAAACGTATTAATTAACACACCCGCCGCAACAGGTAACAATACAATTTTGAGTAGGCTCAACAACATACCAGCCACAGGCACATCAACACTTTGACCTATCATCAAAGACACTAAGAAAGGCGTTAGTATCACACCAATCAAGGTCGAAATCGCGGTCATGGAAATAGACAACGCGGTATCGCCTTTCGCCAAATAACACATCACATTCGAGGACGTACCGCCCGCAACGCTTCCAACCAGCAACATACCAACTGTTAACTCGGTATCAAAACCAAACGCAAACGCCACACCAAACGCCGCTATCGGCATCACTAAAAATTGCAGAATAACACCCACACCAACGGCCTTACGGTTTTTAAGGACTTGTTTGAAGTCTGTTGGGCTTAGGGTTAACCCCATTGCTAACATGATGACTGTCAGTAATGGAACAATTTGAGTTTTCAAGCCGACGAATAAGTCCGGTTGAAAAAAGGCAAGCACAGAAAGTAACAATGCCCAAAGAGGGAACAGCTGAATAACCATAATGTATAACTCCATTTACGCCACTCTGCTTTGCCAAAGATAAGTCAGCAACAGCGAATACGTGACCACAATTAATTATTATTAATCCCATCATATATCACCTACTCATGACTTTATTTTATGCGGCAAAACCGTCACTTAAAAGCCATCCACACAAGTAGACAAATAAAATAAGGGCAAAGAGTGTAACGAAATGAAACCGGTTAAAACAGCTTTTATCACCCGCTTAAAAGGCGTTAATACACTATGACGAGCTTCGCTCAAGAAGAAACCGCCATCGACAAGGTTTTTTCCATTTTCCGATAACTTAACGATTCCATTAAATACGCTCTGGTTACCGGTGAATCATTTAGATCCGCTAAGGTGAGTGCCACTTTTAAAACCCGATGATAAGCGCGAGCTGACAGCTTTAAGGTTTCTAACGCTTGCTGCATAAAGTGTTTATCGTCGTCGCTTAGGGCGCAAATAGATTCTAACTGCCGTCCGCTTAACAAGGCATTTTGTACACCTTGGCGTGCTCGTTGCCTTGCTACGGCTTTTTCAACGCGCAAACGAATACTGGCGCTGCATTCACCCTCTTCTTGAGCGTTCACCAAAACATTAGACGGCAATGGTGGCACTTCCACATGCAAGTCGATACGATCTAAAAAAGGCGCTGAGAGTTTTTTGAGGTACTTTTGACTGGCACTGGATTGGTAATAATCTTGTCCGCCGTTGTATGCTTCGTTGCTGGCGTTCATCGCGGCAACCAGTTGGAAGCGCGCTGGAAAGGACATCTGCCCACGCGCCCTTGAAATATGCACTTCACCACTTTCTAGCGGTTCTCGCAAAACCTCTAAAACCTTACGATCAAATTCTGGCAGCTCATCAAGGAACAAAACACCACAATGCGCCAAAGAGGCTTCTCCCGGTTTAGGAATGGAACCGCCTCCAACAAGAGCCGCTGCGGAACAAGTATGGTGCGGAGATCGAAATGGACGTTCTGACCAATGCCAATCCAGTCCCATCTTTCGCCCTGCGACCGATTGAACCGACGCCACGGCAAGCGCTTCAGCTTCAGTCATGGCCGGCATGATACTGGGCAAGCGCGATGCCAACATGGTTTTTCCAGTGCCAGCCGGACCAATAAAAAGGAGGTTATGACCACCGGCCGCTGCGACTTCCAAGGCTCGTCGCGCTTGGTATTGGCCTTTCACATCACGCATGTCTTTGTGGTCCAAGGGTAACGGCGCCGTCGGTTTAGAAACACAGGTCGGCAGCTTACTCAGCTTTAGAAGGTGCGCGGTGACTTGAGTAAGGTGTTTTGCAAACACCGCATCACTTTCAACCAAAGCCGCTTCTTGTTGATTGTCTTCTGGAAGAATCAGTTGTCGATTAGCCTGATGACAAGCAATCGCCGACGGCAATAAACCAGGCACGCCACGAATATCACCCGATAATGCCAACTCACCAATAAATTCAATATCTTGAAGATTCACTTCACCTAATTGACCTGAAGCGACCAGCACACTGATCGCAATCGCTAAATCATAACGACCGCCTTCTTTGGGTAAGTCCGCAGGGGCAAGGTTAATGGTGACTCTTCTGGTGGGAAATTCGAAATGGCTATTAATAATCGCGCTACGCACACGATCTTTTGCTTCTCGAACCGCCGCTTCTGGCAATCCGACAATATTTAAAGAAGGTAAACCGTTCGATATATGGGTTTCGACTGTGACTAAAGGGGACGCCACACCCACTCGGGCACGACTGTAAATGGTTGCTAAACTCATGATCACTCCTTGATCCTATTTTAAAATGTTCTTTTTATCGTGAAAAGCAATCCGGCTCTTCACTTCTTTCGTATCTTTGTTTGTCTACGTTTACGAGATTACAAAATCCACATGCATCAAATAAACCCAAATAAATTACTTTTGTCTAAATGGACATCAACGTCACCACAATACAAAGAAAAGCATTTTATCGTCACCAAACTCATTCGGGACGAAGAAGAAACGGTTATAGAGTGCGTTCTTGAAGCCGTGATAAACAAGAACCAACATACCACACCTTGGCAAGTACTGAAGTCGTCAGACAACTGGCAACAAGGCTGGAAGTGAATAGCTACTCGCTTTCTGTCTTTTGATAGGCGCTCATCTACCCTTATGAGCGCCTTTTTTATACGCTACTTTTCCAGTTCATTTAAACGCGCTTCTAATATGGCCAATTTTTCACGGTATTTTGCCAACATAGCCGCCTGTACTTCAAACTCTTCTCGTGTAACCAAATCCATTTTACTTAATGTATTTCGGGCAACTTCGTGTAGTTGCGCCTGAATTTCTGCTTTAGGTAGCTTACCAATCGTCTCTGCGGCTTGCTCTAATCCGGTACCCAATTGCTTTATAAATTGATCTATCATGTCATTCCCGTTTTTAACATTTACAATGCCTATTAGTATAGAAGCCTAAGGAAGGTGCAAACAAGTCATCTATCGTGCATCTTTAATAAGGACGTTCTCCTGAGCATAAAAAATTAGTCTATCGCACAAGCAAGACGCCTCTTTTCTGTGCGTGAAATCACCACTCAGCGGCCTTTATTAAAGCACTCCCCCTAAATAAGGCACACATAAAACGCGCCACTGTGTGTTTTTTTTCTGATCAAAAGCAACAAGGTAAGGCGCTTACTGGTAGATCACCCCCTTCTTTAATAGATCAACCGCACCAAGTTAACGCAACGCACTATAAAGACACCCCAATATGCCGCACTAAATAAAGCCAACCGCGACTCTTTTTAATTTCAAAAAACAGACAAAATCCTTACAAACCCCGTATAGCAAAGGCTTTTAAGGATGTGGCACGCATATTGAATAAAGCTAACTACCTGCGATACGACAATAAAACTGACTTTTAAAGGAGACAGTGGGTATGAAGCTTATAACTGCCATCATCAAGCCATTTAAACTCGATGATGTTCGAGAAGCACTTTCTGAGATCGGTGTTCAAGGTATCACCGTAACAGAAGTAAAAGGTTTCGGACGTCAAAAAGGCCACACAGAACTATACCGCGGCGCTGAATATGTAGTGGACTTTTTACCTAAGGTAAAAATCGAGCTAGCGATTGCAGACGACATGACAGACCAAGTCGTTGAGGCCATCACTGGCGCAGCAAACACTGGCAAAATCGGCGACGGTAAGATCTTTATCGTTAACCTTGAACAAGCGGTTCGTATTCGTACCGGAGAGACTGGGGTTGAAGCGGTTTAATCACTGCTCAAATCTTACAAGCCTTTAGGGGGGCGAAACATGCAAGATCAAATTTTTCACTTACAATATGCCATGGACACCTTTTACTTCTTGGTGTGTGGCGCACTGGTTATGTGGATGGCAGCGGGATTTGCCATGTTGGAAGCAGGTCTAGTACGTGCTAAAAACACCACTGAGATTTTAACTAAGAACGTGGCATTATTTGCCATCTCTTGCATCATGTATCTCGTTTGCGGTTACTCCGTCATGTACGGTGGTGAGCTGTTTCTAACGGGCATTCAAGATGTAGACGTTGCTTCTACTCTAACGGATTTTTCTGGCCGTGAAGGTGGCTTCGAAGGCGGTTCGATTTATTCTGGCGCTTCTGATTTCTTCTTCCAAGTGGTATTCGTTGCAACGGCAATGTCTATTGTCTCTGGTGCCGTTGCTGAGCGTATGAAGCTTTGGTCTTTCCTTATCTTTGCAGTGGTAATGACGGCGTTCATCTACCCAATGGAAGGTAACTGGACGTGGGGCGGCGGTTCTGTATTCGGCATGTATAGCCTTGGAGACCTAGGTTTCACTGACTTTGCAGGTTCCGGTATTGTTCACATGGCGGGTGCCTCTGCCGCATTGGCTGGTGTATTGGTGCTTGGTGCTCGTAAAGGCAAATACGGTCCTAACGGTGAAGTTCGTGCCATTCCTGGTGCTAACTTACCGCTTGCGACACTGGGTACTTTCATCCTTTGGATGGGCTGGTTCGGTTTCAACGGTGGTTCTGTTCTGAAGCTTGGTGATATCGCAAGTGCTAACTCTGTGGCTATGGTGTTCTTGAATACCAACGCAGCGGCAGCAGGCGGCGCAATTGGCGCACTTATTCTAGCTCGTATCTTATTCGGTAAAGCCGATCTAACCATGCTTCTAAACGGCGCATTGGCTGGTCTGGTTGCTATCACAGCAGGTCCTGATACACCTTCTGCTCTTGGAGCAACGCTAATAGGTCTAGTCGGCGGTGTGATTGTTGTTGTGTCTATCCTGACGCTAGACAAACTTAAAATTGATGATCCAGTGGGCGCGATCTCTGTTCACGGTGTCGTTGGTCTTTGGGGCTTACTAGCAGTGCCTCTTACAAATGACGGTACAACATTCGGCGGACAAATCGCCGGTGCATTGACTATCTTCGTTTGGGTATTCGTCTCTAGCCTAGTGGTTTGGCTGATCATCAAAGCCATCATGGGTGTTCGAGTGACGGAAGAAGAAGAATACGAAGGCGTTGACCTTTCTGAATGTGGTATGGAAGCGTACCCAGAATTCAGTAAGTCATAATCCCAACATTATCGTAAAGACTCTTTTATAATCCAAAAACCCTCGCTTCGGCGGGGGTTTTCTTTTTTCCTCTATTTAAATAAAAATTAACGCCCTCATCACGTAAAGAAGCGGTATTATCCTGTCATATAAAGACACCACTGCACTGCGAAATCGATACTGGAAATAAGAGTACTCAATACAATGGCAGGCAGACAACACAGCAGAGGACATCATGCTAGAAGACTTACATTTAAAAATTCGGAATTTAACCAATAATGATTACGAGCCAGTAAAAGCACTGATGGACAAGGTCTACCATGACATCGGTGGTTCTTGGCCTAAACACACCATACACCAGCTGATAAAAGATTTTCCTGAAGGGCAAATTTGCCTAGAAGATCACGGTAACATTGTCGGTATCGCCCTGTCCGTTCAGGCGAATTATCAACGTTTCAGTAACCCGCATACCTATGACGACCTAGTGGATCAGAAAGAAAACATTCTGAATGATCCTGAAGGCGATGCTATGTATGGTCTGGATGTGCTTATTTCGCCAGAATATCGCGGTTATCGTTTGGGCCGACGCCTTTATGAAGCGCGCAAAGAGTTGTGCCGTCAACACAACCTTCGTGCCATTTTAGCTGGCGGGCGAATTCCCAATTATCACCAGCATGCACACAATTTATCACCAGCAGAATATCTAGAATCGGTGCGTGAAAAAAAGATCTACGACCCTATTTTATCATTCCAACTTTCGAACGATTTCCAAGTTACTCGATTGCTAAAACGTTACTTGCCAGAAGATGAAAAATCACAAGGCTATGCGACACTTTTAGAGTGGAAGAATATTTTTTACGCACCAGAAACCAGCGTTATTCGTACACGTAAAACACAAGTTCGTATTGGTGCTATTCAATGGCAAATGCGAGAAGTCTCCAGTGTGGACGAGTTGTTGACACAAGTTGAATACTTTATCGATGCGGTATCCGATTACAAAAGCGACTTTGTATTATTCCCCGAATTTTTTAACGCACCGCTTATCGGCTTGAGCCCAGACCAAAGCAACCAAACCGAAGCCATTCGCTTTTTGGCCAGCTTTACTGAACGCTTCAAAAATGAAATGTCCCAACTCGCCGTGAGCTACAACATCAACGTCATCACCGGCTCGATGCCTCTGATGGAAGACGACATTCTTTATAACGTCAGCTATTTATGTCGACGCGACGGCACAGTAGAAGAACAGAAAAAAATCCACATCACACCGCATGAGCGCCGTGATTGGATCATCCAAGGTGGCAATGAACTGCGCGTCTTTGACACCGACGCTGGACGCGTTGGTATCTTGATCTGCTATGACGTTGAATTCCCTGAGCTTGGGCGTTTACTTGCCCAACAAGACATGGACATTCTCTTCGTTCCTTTCTGGACTGACACAAAAAATGGTTACTTACGTGTGCGCCATTGCGCCCAAGCACGCGCCATTGAAAACGAATGTTATGTGGTGATTTGTGGCAGCTGTGGCAACCTTCCACAAGTTGAAAACTTGGACATTCAATACTCACAAAGTTCTGTCTTTTCACCGTCCGATTTCTCTTATCCGCACGATGCGGTCATGGCGGAAACGACACCCAATACTGAAATGATCATGTTCGCAGATCTTGATCTAGATAAGTTGAAATTAACGCGTAGCGAAGGTTCCGTTAACAATTTGAAAGACCGTCGTACCGACCTTTACTCTGTTAATTGGCACAAAAAGTAATCACAACCTTGTGATAACATGGACGTTATCGCAACTTAATGACGGGGAGCTGCTGCTCCGCTCCTTCCGATGATACAAAGAGACTCTCATGGCCAAAGCAAAAACCGCTTTTGTATGCAACGAATGCGGAGTTGACTACGCAAAATGGCAAGGACAATGCCAAGCCTGCAATGCGTGGAACTCCCTATCTGAAATTCGACTTACCTCTGGAAAAACCTCTGCGCGCGTCTCCGCGAGCCAAGATCCACGCTACCAAGGCTATGCTGGCGCCGTCACTGGTATCCAAAATTTATCCGATATCGATTTAGGCGATGTACCCCGATTCAGCTCTGGTGCTAACGAATTTGACCGAGTATTGGGCGGCGGTTTAGTGCCTGGCGGTGTTGTGTTAATTGGTGGATCGCCCGGCGCCGGTAAAAGCACTCTATTATTGCAAACCATGTGCTGGCTCGCACAACAACAAAGCGCCTTGTATGTAACAGGTGAAGAATCCTTGCAGCAAGTCGCCATGCGCGCCCAACGGCTTGGCTTGCCAACACAAAATCTCAAGATGCTGTCCGAAACCAATGTGGACGCCATTTTAACCATCGCTCAACAGGTCAAACCTAAAGTTATGGTCATTGACTCTATTCAGGTCATGCATTTGGATGGCGTTGAATCCGCTCCTGGCAGCGTGTCGCAAGTAAGAGAAAGTGCCGCGGTCTTAACGCGTTTTGCAAAACAAACGCAAACGGCGGTGTTACTCGTTGGTCACGTTACCAAAGACGGTACCCTTGCTGGGCCAAAAGTCCTTGAACACATGGTCGACTGTTCGGTGTTATTAGAAGGTTCTGAAGATTCTCGCTTTCGTACATTGCGCGGCATGAAGAACCGCTTTGGCGCCGTCAATGAACTTGGTGTTTTTGCCATGCTTGAAAATGGCTTGAAAGAAGTTAAGAATCCCAGCTCTATTTTCCTAAACCGCAGCAATCATCCTGCGGCTGGCAGCCTAGTTGTGGTGGTATGGGAAGGCACCCGACCTTTATTAGTAGAGCTACAAGCCTTGGTCGACGATTCGCCACTTGGCAATCCAAGACGCGTCACGGTCGGGTTTGATCATAATAGACTCGCTATGCTGTTAGCGGTATTACACAAACACGGCGGTTTATTAACGTCTGATCAAGATGTGTATTTGAACGTAGTGGGTGGGGTTAAAGTGTTGGAAACCAGCGCTGATCTCGCGGCCATTGCGGCTGTTGTTTCTAGCTTCCGCGATCGAGTTTTACCCCATGACTTAGTCGTGATGGGCGAAGTCGGCTTATCTGGTGAAATTCGCCCTGTTCCATCAGGGCAAGAACGTATTAGTGAAGCGGCCAAACATGGATTCACCAGAGCCGTCGTTCCAAAAGCTAACTGTCCGAAAAAACCGATTGAAGGCATGAAGGTCATTGGTGTTGAGCGTTTGTCAGAAGCCTTAGACGCCATTTTTGAAGATTAGTCTTTCTTTACAACGTCACGAGCGAATCCAAGACGAGGCAAAAACAGACGAAAAAACGGAGTTTATGGGTTATAAATGAATATTTTTGAGTCTGTTTTTAACAAAGTATTGGGGAGCGCAGTCGTCGTTCTATTCAAACAGGTCGGCCGCAAGCTCATCCTCCATTCCGTAAGGTAATGCCTTGGCAGAAGCGGCGTCCAATCTTTCTTGACGGGCCTTAAGTAAGCGTACTCGACGATGTTTGCACAAATCTAATACTTGATGGCGCGCTTCATTGGATAACGAAAACCAATGAAAACGCTCATCTCGACTGCGCAAACATCCTTTGCAAAAGCCTTTTGTACTGTTCTCACACACACCTCGACAAGGACTTTCTATGGTAAACAGTTCTATTTGTTCCATAATCCCTCCCTGTGGACATGTTCGTTTTTAAACGACTAGGTTTTCAATTTTATTGTGTGGCAAGCTGATAATCATACGTTTCTTCGGGTGATAAAAAATACACTCTATCGGCGGGTGCCGCATCCAGTGAGAACCAATAAAAGCGCTCTGGCACCCCCATTTCTAGATAAAAATTAACATACACTGCGTGTATCGAATCGGCAACATTGACGTTCGCCGCTTTCATTCTTGAGCCATCAGACCAAGCATGAACGCCCACACCAGCTCCGGCTCCAATGGTTCTTTCCACGCCACCTAAGAATAGATCAACACCACCGGAAAGCACATAACCGGTCTGTGCTATGTGAGTATTCAAGCCTAAACGACGAATCAAACGCGCGCCCTCCATCGTAGCGTGTTGATCCACAGACCCAGGAACATCGACTAAAACCAAGTCCGTTACATTGGGGTTTTGCTTGATGAAATCACTTAACTGACTAACCAAATTACTGTTTAATATGCCCGATAGATACGCCGTATTTTTATCAACTTCAATGTTCAGTTTGTCATTCTCTGCGCCAGTCAATATAGCGGGTGACGCCATACAACCTGCTAAAAAAACAGTCGCTAAAAGCAAGAACCATTTCATCGTATTTAGGCCACATTGCTTGGAGTTCATACAACACCCAGACGGTTTAAAAAAACATCATAGCATTCAGCTAAATTAGTTCAAAAGAAACCATAACTTCCTGCTTATATAAAGCGAGCTGAATCTTACTTCAGGTCATCATAAAAAAATGGCCGCTCATCATGCGATAAGCGACCAATAAAAACAGCACTATCAGTTTTGATAGAGCTGCCTGGGATTCATATAGATCAGTCCGACACTAAGACGGAAAAGAAAAGCTCTTACCTTCACGAACACCTGCCGAAGGCCAGCGCTGTGTAATGGTTTTTCGTTTTGTGTAAAAGCGCACGGCATCTGGTCCGTAGGCATGTAGATCGCCAAACAAAGAACGCTTCCAACCGCCAAAACTGTGATACGCCACAGGCACAGGTAAAGGCACATTGATCCCAACCATACCCACTTCAATATGGTCAGAGAAGTAACGCGCAGCTTCGCCATCACGGGTAAAAATACAGGTTCCGTTACCGTATTCATGATCGTTAATCAGCGTCATCGCTTCTTCCATGGTATCAACACGAACCACTTGCAAAACTGGACCGAAAATTTCTTGCTGATAACTCTCCATCTCTTTGGTTACGCCATCGATTAGGGTCGCACCAACAAAGAAACCTTTTTCATAACCTACGACTTGTGGATGACGACCATCAACGACAATGGTTGCGCCTTGTGATTCCGCGCTATCAATAAAGCCAACCACTTTTTCTTTATGTTCTTTGGTAATGACAGGGCCAAAATCATTGGTTTTATCTGAGCATTCACCTACTTTTAGCGGCTTCATAGCTTCAGCCATTTTACTAATCAAGGCATCACCAGCGGCCTTACCAACGGCAACGGCAACAGACAACGCCATACAACGTTCGCCTGATGAACCAAAGGCCGCGCCAAGCAACTGACTCACTACGTTGTCCATATCGGCATCTGGCATCACAATCGCGTGATTTTTCGCCCCACCTAGTGCCTGACAACGTTTACCGTTAGCGCTGGCTTTGCTGTAAATATATTCCGCAATCGGTGTGGAACCAACAAAGCTCACCGCTTTTACGCGCTTATCTTCCAATAAGGTATCAACAGCGACTTTATCGCCATTTACCACATTAAAAACACCCGCTGGTAAGCCTGCTTCATGCAACAATTCAGCAATAAACAAAGCGGTGCTTGGGTCGCGTTCAGACGGTTTCAAGATGAAGGTGTTCCCGCACACGATTGCCATCGGAAACATCCATAATGGCACCATGGCAGGGAAATTAAATGGCGTAATCCCGGCAACCACACCAAGCGGCTGGAACTCACTCCAAGAATCAATATTCGGACCAACGTTTTTGCTGTACTCACCTTTTAATAGCTCTGGCGCACCACACGCGTATTCAACGTTTTCAATACCTCGTTGTAATTCGCCCGCCGCATCGTGGCAAATTTTGCCATGTTCAGCGCCAATCAATTCACAAATTTTATCTGAATGCTTTTCCAACAACGCTTTATAGTTAAACATGATTCGAGCGCGCTTTAATGGCGGCGTATTTCGCCACTCAGGGTAAGCCGCTTGCGCCACCGTAATCGCCTCTTCTACGGTTTCTTTTGAAGCAATAGCGACTTTTTTCGATACTTCTCCCGTTGCTGGGTTAAACACATCTTGAGTGCGTGCGGCTTGCTGTGACCGTTTACCGTCGATCAAATGTCCGATAATTTCCATGAGCGCTCCCTATTTATTAAGTTAAGTCGTTAGGCCAAATCTTTTCATCAACATTCGTTGCTATGAATACTGTGCATTGACACTACTATGCCAAGAGGAATAGATTATAAAAAGTCGAATCTATTAACGCTTAGTTAACTCTTTACTTAACTAAACGAATCTACCATGAACAATGGCATAACCTGCGTTGTGTCTATTATTAGGGTCAACAATGAATAAGTTTAAAAGTCAGGTAAGCGACGCAGATCTTCGAATTTTGCGAATTTTTAGAACCGTCGTGGAATGTGGTGGTTTTTCCGCTGCAGAAGTCGAGCTCAACATTAGCCGAGCCGCTATTAGCATCGCGATATCTGACTTGGAAACGCGTCTCGGATTTAGACTTTGTCAGCGAGGCCGATCTGGATTTTCTCTGACAAACGAAGGCAGCCAAGTTTATGACTTTACGCTACAACTACTGTCTTCTATCGAAGATTTTCGCACTAATATCAATGCCCTCCACCAGAATTTGAAAGGCGAACTCAACATTGGCATCACAGATAATTTAGTCACTTTGCCTCATACTCGAATAACAAGAGCGCTTGCCGGCCTAAAAGACAAAGGGCCACAAGTCACGATTAACATTCGTATGATTCCACCTAACGATGTGGAAAGGGGGGTGTTAGATGGCGGACTGCAAATTGGCATTGTTCCAGACCTGAAAATTTTAAGCGGATTAGATTACCACCACCTTTATCAAGAAGAATCCAAGCTCTATTGCAGTGACACTCATCCTTTATTTGCCTTAGGCGACAAAAAAATAACCAAAGCCAAACTAAAAGAGTTTGATGCCGTTTTACCTGCCTACGCACAAACACCAGAAATTAAAAGCCAGCACCAACCTTTAAGCGCAAGTGCGACGGCGACAGACCGAGAGGGGATCGCTTTTCTCATCTTGACGGGGCGTTACATTGGTTTTTTACCCGACCATGTGGCCGAGCACTGGATTCGTGATGGCCGAATGCGCGCGCTTCTACCGAGTGAATGCCATTACATCACTCAATTTTCTGCCATTACCAGAAAAGGCGCTCGTGCCAACCTTATTCTAGAAACGTTCTTAGCGGAACTAGAGAAAACACAGTAACTGATAAAACGCCGTATATAAAAAAACAACTATGCTTGAAATAAGATCATAAAAAGATTAGATAGTCACAAAGGGAATATCTTTAATATATATTTAAAAATTCATATCCAGCAGCAAGAGATATAAAATACTTTCATCTAATTATTTTCAAAATACTTACGGAGTAATAAATGAACCGCGTAAAGCGTATAAATATGATAGCCGGGGCCACCCTCGCCGCTACATTATTCCTAACGGGCTGCTCATCAGATGAAAATGAAGTCTCTGTAGAGAAAGAAATCATCCGACCAGTCAAACTCATTACAATCAGCTCAACAGATGCCATTAACATTCGCCGATTTCCTGCAGAACTAAAAGCTAGCAAAGAAGCCGATTTAGCGTTTCGTGTTGGCGGTCAGTTAAAGAACATTCACGTGGTTGCAGGACAGCGAGTGACAAAAGGAGAGTTACTCGCCGCTCTTGATCCTACTGACTTCACCCTACAAGTAGAACTTGCTGAAGCCAACCAACGCCTTGCTGAAGTGCAATTCAACCGTATTCAAACAATGTTAAAGCAAAACGCGACAACAAAATCCCAATACGATTCAACAAAAGCGACATTGGATCAGGCAAATAATGCTCTGCAATCTGCAAAAAACCAACTTAAGTACACTAAGGTTTACGCTCCGTTTAGTGGCGTCATTTCGTCTGTTGTAACAGAGAATTTTCAATATGTCAGCGCCACTCAGGCTCTAATGCATATCCAGGATATCGACAATCTTGATATTGAATTCCAAGTGCCTGAAAGTCTTGTCGTCAGCATAAAAAACACTCAAACAGACTACATGCCTCAAGTGATTGTAGACGTTGCACCAGATGAAGAGCTGTATGCGGCTTACAAAGAACACAATACAACGCCAAATGAAACGACAATGGCTTATGAAGTCACACTGCATTTGATTCGAAAAGAAGACAAAACTCATACGCTATTACCAGGTATGACAGCCAATATCGACATCAACCTAAATTCACTTTTGGGTGTGCAAAAGCACGTTGTTATTCCTGTCGAAGCCGTACTTCGCCATGAAGATACCAGCACAGGAAAATCAAGCAGTACGGTTTGGGTATTCAATAGTAACACCAAAAAAGTAGAAGCTCGTTCAGTAGTACTGGGCACCTTGCAAGGGAATCTAATTGAAATAAAATCGGGTCTAAATACCGGTGATCAGATCGTTGCGGCCGGTGTGAACAGCTTAACAGACGACATGCAAGTTCGCCCTTGGACACGTGAGCGAGGCTTATAATGGATATTGCTGCTTACTTTATAAATCGTAAAGTCACCAGTTGGATGCTCACGCTGATCTTATTGATCGGTGGTACGATTGCATTTACCAATCTTGGTCAGTTAGAAGACCCTGAATTTACCATCAAAGATTCTCTTATTATCACCTACTATCCTGGCGCTTCGCCAGAGCAAGTAGAGGAAGAAGTAACCTACCCTATTGAGCGTGAACTACAAAACTTACCTTACGTTGATAAAATTACGTCAACGTCAAAAGCGGGTTATTCAAAAGTTCAACTAACCATTAAAGACACCTATCGTGCCAAAGAACTAAAACAGATCTGGGATGAAGTTCGTAAGAAAATTCGCGATATTTCTGGTGCCTTCCCTTCTGGCGTCGGCTCACCGATCGTGCTGGATGATTTCGGTGATGTATACGGCGTCATGCTGGCTATCCACGGTGAAGGCTATCCTTACAAAGACTTAGAAAACTATGTCGACTACGTAAAGCGTGAATTGGTTCTAGTAGAAGGTGTGGCGAAAGTCACAGTGGCTGGCGAGCAAGATGAACAAGTAACCATCGAGATTTCACGGGCAAAATTGGCCAACATGGGCATTGCACCAAGCCAATTAGAAACGCTATTGAAAAATCAAAACAGCGTGTCAAACGCGGGACGCGTTAAAGTCGGAAGCGAATACATACGTATTAGTCCGACAGGAGAATTCAAGGATATTTCAGAACTTGAAAACTTAATTGTCGGAACCCCTATCGACGGTAACCTCATCCGCTTAAAAGATGTTGCGACCATTAAACGAGAATACGTTGAGCCTAAAACGCATTTGGTCGACTTCAACGGTGCTAAATCTCTTTTGCTTGGTGTTTCTTTCTTATCAGGCGTTAACGTCGTAAAAATTGGCGAGACATTAGAGCAAAAAATTGCAGAACTAGAATACCAGCAACCGGTTGGGCTGAGCATGGAGCCAATCTACTTCCAATCAAAAGAAGTCGATCGTTCCGTGTCTGATTTCTTGCTAAACCTAGCCGCGGCTGTTGGCATCGTTATCCTTGTGTTATTGGTTTTCATGGGCATTCGCTCAGGCATCTTGATTGGTATCGTTCTTTTATTGACCATTCTGGGTACTTTCATCGTCATGGACTATTTTAAGATCAACCTACAACGTATCTCATTAGGTGGTTTGATTATTTCCTTAGGGATGCTGGTTGATAACGCCATCGTGGTGACCGAAGGGGTTCTCATTGGCTTACAAAGGGGCATGACAAAAATCCAAGCCGCGAGCGCAGTGGTCAAGCAAACTAAATGGCCTTTATTAGGCGCTACCGTCATTGCGGTAACTGCTTTTGCGCCAATTGGCTTATCTCCAGATGCCGTTGGCGAATTTGTTGGCTCACTCTTTTATGTATTGCTGATTTCGCTGTTATTAAGCTGGTTCACCGCGATTACTCTTACCCCTTTCTTTTGTGATTTATTATTCAAAGAGAGCATAGCAAAGGCCAATAGTGAAGAAGGGGAATCAGAAGAGCCGACTGATCCATATAAAGGTTTCATTTTTACAGGGTATAAATGGCTACTAGATAAAGCCATGCGCTTTAGATGGGTCACCGTTATTTTGCTGGTTGGTTGCTTATTGGTATCCGGTTGGGCGTTCCAATTCGTGAAACAAGCCTTCTTTCCACCTTCTACCACACCAATGTTCTATATGGACATTCAGATGCCAGAAGGTACGCACATTGACGACACTTACGAAAAAGTCCGTGTGATTGAAAAAGAGCTGTTAAAAGACGAGCGCATTGAATACGTCACTTCGACAACGGGTCAAGGCGCCTTGCGCTTCATGTTGACTTACAATGCTCAGCAGGCGAACTCTAGCTACGCTCAATTTATTGTTCGTACCAAAGAAAAAGAAGCAATTCCGGGGCTATTAAAAGACCTGTATTACAAAATGCAGGAAGATTACCCTGAGTTAGAAGTGAAACTGCAACGCCTACAATTAGGGCCCGATAGTGGCGCAAAACTTGAAACGCGCATAAGCGGTCCTGATCCTAAACTTTTGCGTCAATTTAGCGCAAAAATCCAAGATATTTACCGTAATGATGGTGGCCTGGAAAATATTAAAGACGATTGGCGTCAGCCAGTTAAGGTGCTTCGCCCAATCTTTAATGATGCTCAGGCCCGACGCTTAGGCATCAGTAAAACCGAACTGGATGACGTTCTACTCACTAACTTCACTGGTTCACAAATTGGCTTGTACCGTGAAGGCACAGACCTTCTTCCTATTGTTCGTATCGCGCCAGAAAATGAACGAGTCTCCATTGACCAAATCCGTGATTTGCAGATTTATAGTCCAGCGTCGGGTTCTTACGTCACGCTCTCCACATTGGTTTCTGGATTTGAAACCGTATGGGAAAATCCGATTATCGAACGCCGAGATCGTAAACGCACGATCACTGTCATGGCTGACCCCAACATTTTGGGTGATGAAACCGCCATGGCGATATATGGTCGTACTAAAGCGGATATTGAAGCCATCAAATTACCACCGGGTTACACCCTAGAATGGGGTGGTGAATACGAAAGCAGCACCGATGCACAAGCAAACATATTCAAGGCATTACCTTTGGGTTATTTGTTTATGTTCATCATTACTATTTTGCTGTTCAACTCGATTCGTGTACCACTCACAATTTGGTTTTGTGTCCCACTGGCCTTAATTGGTGTGTCCACTGGATTGCTCGTAATGAACTCCGCATTCAGCTTTATGGCACTGCTCGGATTTTTGAGTCTGTCGGGGATGACGGTGAAAAACGGCATTGTACTGGCAGATCAAATTAACTATGAATTCGATCAAGGAACCGAAAAGTACGAGGCAATTTTCAATTCCGCAGTAAGTCGTGTTCGTCCCGTTTGTATGGCTGCTATTACCACCATACTCGGTATGATTCCACTGCTTTACGATGCGTTCTTTGAAGGCATGGCCGTTGTTATTTCTTTCGGTCTTGGTTTTGCTACGATACTAACGCTCATCGCTGTACCGGTGTTTTATACACTGCTGTTCCGTGTTAAATATCGTCCATACCGCGATTTCAATTAAACACTGATTACTGTATATCAAAGAGTCTTGTCGCCATAAAGCGTCAAGACTCTCTGTTTTACCCTTTATTTCATTGAGAAGATTATGCGTCTAGACGACATCCTAAAGCTCGACATTAAGCTACTCGTTGCCTTTACCACCATTATGGAAGAAGGCAGCGTGTCACGTGCGGCAGAAAGGTTGGGCGTCACTCAGCCAGCCTTAAGCAAAAGCTTACAACGACTGAGGGATTTGTTTAAAGATTCATTATTCACTCGCCAAGCGTATGGATTAACGCCCACTGCCAGGGCGTCTGAGTTACAAGATCAGATACGACCAATTCTAAGCTCGTTGTCCGAACTAATGAGCCCAAATTCGTTGGATTTAAAGACGCTAGACAGACGCTTTAAGTTGCGTGTTGATGAAGGTGATTTGGAAAACTTTATCGAGCCCTTGCTCGCCTCGTTACAATACCAAGCACCGAACCTGTGTTTATCCATCAGTTCATGGGGCGGTGCTCAACTTGATGAGCTAACGTCTGGCAACATAGATTTGGGGATCATGCGTATTAACGATACGCCGGGGAATATTCGCAGCAAGTTAATAGGCTATATGGAAGCCTGTATTGTATTGAGCGAAGCCCATCCGTTGTTTCATCAAGAGAAGGTGTCTGTGTCGGACTTACTGTCCCATAAAGTGGTCACTCACCATTTACGCAGTCATCGTAATAGCTCTTTTTCAAAGACTGAACAAAAACTCAAGCAACGAGGTCATATCATACGACCAAACCTCGAAACCGATAGCTTAATGGTAGCGATGCAAGCGGTAAAACGCGGCATGGCACTGGTCACGTCACGTTCAATTGGCGATTTATTTCTAAACGTAATGTGTGAAAAGGCCAATTTCTATCCGGTCAAATTATTACCAATCCCCAAAGAAGTATTGGAGCTTGACGAATATAATGGCCGACACCCTATTCATATTTTTTGGCACGAACGCTTCAACAATGATCTTGCCCATCGCTGGCTTAGAGAGCAAATCATTTTCTTTATGCGCGAATCGCCTTGGATGCACTTACCTGACTAAATAAACGCCTGATTAAATAAACGCCTGACTAAATAAACATCAGGTCCAATAGCAGCCAAACCAACAAGCAATGTATAAATCATCCCGCGTCGCGCTCGGCTCTCACCCAGTCAAAGCGCGAAATGCTTTCCCCGTCGATTTCAACCGACTCTTTAAACATGGTTAGCGGTCTAGCCCACCAACCAAAATCGCCATATAAAGCCTGATAAATAACCAAACTCTCTTCTGTTTCACTGTGTTTTACCACACGCTCAACCCAATATTCAGCGCCTTTATAATGCTGATATACGCCAGATTTCATCTTTCATCCTTCTATACTTTTAAAAAATCGACCAAAAACAGCCAATATCCAGAAAAACCTGTCGCCAATAAGAAAGTTACTCTCTTACCAACTTTGTCGATCTCAGTGATAATACTTAACACATTATCGCTTATAACGAATTTTTCAGGGATTTAATATGTATCTAGTACGTCCAGTAGATTTTGCAGATCTTCCCGCGCTGGAACGCCTTGCTCAACAGGTCGGTATTGGTATTACAAACTTCCCCGCGAACAGAGAGCGCTTAAACGACAAAATTGCCTCATCGCGTCGCTCTTTTCAAACCGATGTTGTACAGCCAGGGGATGAATCCTACTTGTTTGTGCTGGTCGACACCAGCAACGAGAAAATAGTCGGTTGTTGTGGCATCGATGCAATGGTCGGTGCTGATGCCCCTTTTTACAGCTACCGCATTGATGAAGTGGTTCACGCTTCCCCTCAACTGCAAATTCACAATCGTATTCCAGCCTTGTATTTATGCCATGACTACAGCGGCACAAGCCGTCTTATTGCTTTGGTCGTCGACAAAGCACATCAAAATCCGCTAGCCATGTCGTTGTTGTCAAAAGCTCGGTTGCTGTTTATCGCTCGTTACCCTGAACGTTTTACTAAACGCCTCTTTGCTGAGCTTCGCGGTGAAAGTGACAAACAAGGCTACTCTGCTTTTTGGGATGCGCTTGGAAAACATTTTTTTTCCATGGACTTCCAAAAAGCCGACTACCTTTCAGCAGTGAGTAATAAACATTTTATCGCAGATTTAATGCCTCGTTATCCTATTTATGTACCTACTTTGCCAGAAGCCGCGCAAGACGTTATTGGTGTGATTCATGAAGACTCCAGCCAAAGCGCAGACATTTTATTGGAAGAAGGCTTCGAGTTTAGAGGCTATGTGGACATTTTCGATGCAGGGCCAACCATTGAAGCCAGAACAGAAAGTCTTCACACCATTACTCAGCAAAAATCAGGTAAGGCTTTGTCTCTGACCGAAAAATCAAAAGGCGCAATGCACCTTATATCGGCGGGTCACTTAGACAGTTTTCGCGTCACAGCGGCACCGGCAGAGCCACAAGTTGCCGGCTTAGCCTTAGAAAAAGTAACACAAGAAAAACTCGCTATTTCAGCAGGCCACCGCATTCAATGGGTCGCTCTGTAAACAACAACTTACTAGAGACTTTTGCACTTTGCCATATGCGCATCAAAGGCAAAGCAAAGGTCTTAGCACCGTAAAAACGGTTTAATAAAACACGAGAGGAATACCATCATGATGGTCATACGCCCAATTTGTCAAAATGACCTAAAGTCACTTTATCGACTTGCCGAAAAAACGGGGATTGGTTTCACCTCTCTCGTCCCAGATGAAGCCATTCTACAAAAGAAAATCGACGGTGCGGTTCGTTCCTTTGCTAAAGATAATGTCACCAAACCGAGCAATGAAGACTACTTGATGGTGCTAGAAGACAGCACAACAGGCGACATTGTGGGTACATGCGGCGTGCTAGCCACCGTTGGTTTAGATGAACCATTTTACAGCTACCATTTAGGTACCATTACTCATGCCTCAAGAGAGCTTGGTGTCCATAACGCCGTGCCAACGCTCATTTTGAATAATGATTTCACGGGGTGCAGTGAAATTTGCACGTTATTTTTAGAAGAGGACTTTCGCCATTCTAAAAATGGTCAGCTATTGTCTAAAGCACGCTTTATGTTCATGGCACAATTTCCAGAACGCTTTACCGAAAAAGTCTTTGCTGAAATGCGCGGTGTGAGCGATGAAAATGGCGTGTCGCCTTTATGGGAAAGTCTTGGACGTCATTTTTTCTCCATCGACTTTAAAGAAGCGGATGAATTGACGGGTCAAGGCAACAAACAATTCATCGCTGAATTGATGCCGAACAACCCTGTCTACGTGAACTTACTGCCCAAAGAAGCCAGAGATGTACTGGGGCACGTTCATCAAAATACAGTTCCAGCGCGTCGTCTACTAGAGCAAGAAGGCTTTCGCTACGAAAATTACGTCGACATTTTTGATGGTGGACCAAGTCTCGAAGCCAGAGTTCAAGATATTCGCGCTGTTCGTGATAGCCGTCTATGCCTTGCTAATATTGGCCAACCCAAAGGAATCGGAGAAGGAAGCTACTACCTCGTTTCCAACGCAAAAGTAGCGGACTTTCGTTGCATCTTGATTCAACGATCAATACCACCAGGCAGCGCCATGACCTTGACGCAAGAAGAAGCAGACAGTCTGTGTATCATCACTAAAGAACCGGTACGAGTCGTCGAATTATCACCTTATTCAAGGGGCTGATTATATCGCCCTTTGCGTGAATGGGTTCCCTGCTTTAGGGACATCAATGAACAACCACTTACGCAAAATTTAAAGGAGTCATTATGAACACCATGAAACAAGCACATTACATAAACGGCCAATGGCTATCAGGCGAAGGCCAACTATTCCGCTCTATTGATCCAGCGGACGCCAGTGTAGTATGGCAAGCCAACGCGGCGACAACGACCCAAGTTGATCTTGCCATCAAAGCCGCTCGCAGCGCATTCCCAACTTGGGCCAATCGTCCATTGGAAGCCCGTTTGATCATCATCGACGCCTTTGCAGCCCTAATAAAAGAACACAGCGAAGCCATCGCGACGGCCATCAGCCGAGAAACAGGCAAGCCAATTTGGGAAACTCGTACGGAAGCGGCCGCTATGGTCGGTAAAGTGGCTATCTCAAAACAGGCGTATCACGAAAGAACCGGTGAAAAAACCACACCAATGCCGGGCGCTACTGCACGCTTACGCCACCGTCCACATGGCGTTGTGGCCGTTTTCGGCCCATATAATTTCCCAGGGCATTTACCAAACGGTCACATAGTACCTGCGCTGATTGCCGGTAATACGGTTGTGTTTAAGCCCAGCGAACAAGCCCCAGCCACCTCCGATTTAATCCTTCAACTATGGGAACAAGCAGGCTTGCCGGCTGGCGTGTTAAACATGATACAGGGCGAACGAGACACTGGCGTTGCCTTAGCCAATCATCATGGTATTGATGGTTTGTTTTTCACCGGTAGCCCACAAGTCGGACACATACTACATAAAGACTTTTCAGGGCATCCGGGCAAAATCTTAGCCTTAGAAATGGGCGGCAACAACCCTCTTTTAGTGTCTGAAAAAATCGCTGACCAACGCGCCGCCGTGCATGAAATCATTCAATCAGCCTTTATTTCAGCAGGTCAACGCTGTACCTGTGCGCGCCGTTTATTATTGCCTAAAGGTCAGCTTGGCGATGCTATCTTGCAATCTCTAGTGACCGCCACTAAAGCCTTGAAAATTGATCGTTTCGATGCCAGCGAACAACCTTTCATGGGGCCAGTGGTTTCTGCTCAAGCCGCAGATGGTTTGATGCAAGCTTATCAAAAACTGGTTGCATTAGGCGCAACACCTGTCTTAGAAATGACGCGCGGTGACAGCAAAACCGGCTACGTTACACCAGGTATTATCGACGCAACCGACATGCTAGAGAACTTACCCGATCAAGAATACTTTGGCCCCTTGCTTACCGTGATTCGCTACGACTCATTAGATCAAGCCATGAGTATTGCGAACAACACACAATTTGGCCTCTCTGCTGGCTTACTGTCTGATGACAAAAACGAATACGAGTGGTTCTTGCAGCACAGTCGTGCTGGCATTATCAACTGGAACCGTCAAACCACTGGCGCGTCAAGCAACGCACCATTTGGTGGGACTGGCGCAAGCGGCAACCATAGAGCGAGTGCTTACTACGCGGCTGATTACTGTGCTTACCCAGTTTCTAGCATCGAAGCAGACAGCTTAACCATGCCAGAAAAACTGGGTCACGGTCTAACGTTATAGTGTAAAACTAAGACCTTAGCACCTAGATAATAAACACGATTGAGGTAATTATGAACACAGCGACAGAAGCCAATTTTGATGGCTTAGTGGGCCCAACCCACAATTACAGCGGCCTTTCTTTTGGTAATGTCGCTTCTTTAAACAACTCGGCACGATCATCAAACCCAAAGGCCGCGGCCAAGCAAGGCTTAACCAAGATGAAAGCCTTGGCGGACATGGGCTTTGTTCAAGGCGTACTCGCGCCTCATGAACGCCCACATATTCCTACTTTGCGCCGTCTTGGTTTTTCTGGCAGCGATGCCAACGTATTAGAACAAGCCGCGAAACAAGCACCTAAGCTTTTGGCTGCGGTGAGCTCCGCCTCATGCATGTGGACAGCCAACGCAGCCACCGTGTCACCAAGCGGCGATACAGTTGACGGCCGAGTTCACTTCACTCCGGCTAACTTGGTCAATAAATTTCACCGTTCGATCGAACATGAAACCACAGGGGCCATTTTACAAGCCACGTTTAAAGATGATAAACACTTCGCCCATCACGCCGCATTACCAAGTGTTGATCACTTTGGTGATGAAGGCGCCGCAAACCATACGCGTTTTTGCCACAACTATGGCGAACAAGGCATTGAATTTTTTGTCTATGGGATGGAAGCCTTCAACAACAGCGGTCCTCGCCCAGCAAAATTCCCTGCTCGTCACACCTTAGAAGCATCGCAAGCCGTGGCTCGTCGTCATGGATTATCAGCGGATCAAGTAGTTTACGCCCAACAGAATCCAGCCGTTATTGACGCCGGTGTATTCCACAACGACGTAATCGCCGTCGGCAATCGTAATGCACACTTCTACCATCAAGAAGCATTTTTAAATACAGCACAGATGAAGCAGGATTTACTAACAGCGTGGGGAGACAGAGCCTCTCAGTTTCACCTGATTGAAGTGCCAAGCGCTGCGGTATCGGTACAAGATTGCATTCAGTCTTACTTATTTAACAGCCAACTGTTGAGCCGTGGCGACAATGACATGGTATTGATCGTACCGGGAGAGTGTGAAAACAACCCTGCGGTTTGGGCGTATTTAAACAGCTTAGTAACAGGTAACTCACCGATCAATGAAGTGAAAGTGTTCGACCTAAAACAAAGCATGAGCAATGGTGGTGGACCAGCTTGCCTTCGACTTAGAGTGGCCTTAACCCACGCTGAACAAAAAGCGATTAACCCCTCCACACTGATGAATAACGCGTTATTTGGACAATTAAATAATTGGGTAGACAAGCATTACCGTGATGAACTGCATGAAGCAGATCTTGCTGACCCTAAATTGCTGATTGAAAGCCGAAATGCATTAGATGAACTTACTCAGATAATGGACTTAGGAAGCGTGTACGAATTTCAGAAGTAACCTTACCAACCCCACCCTAGCCCTCCCCTTGAAGATAAGGGGAGGGAACAAAAAACAGTACCTAGCCCCTCACCTGTCAGGAGGGTGTTGTTCTTCAGCTCCTCCCCCTGTCAAGGGGGAGGTTGGGAGGGGGTTGTTCTTCAGCTCCTCCTTCTCTGCTAAGGAGAGAGAACAAAAAACAGTACCTAGCCCCTCACCTGTCAGGAGGGTGTTGTTCTTCAGCTCCTCCTTCTCTGCTAAGGAGAGAGAACAAAAAACAGTACCTAGCACCTCACCTGTCAGGAGAGTGTTGTTCTTCAGCTCCTCCCCCTGTTAAGGGGGAGGTTGGGAGGGGGTCACTGAACTTTATGCAAAAGTACCTGCAGTACAGAATCCAGCTCATTCATAATTTGCGCATTCGTAAAACGCACAACCTCTAGTCCTACATCCTGAAGATATTCAGACCTCTCCCTATCATATAACTGAGCTTCTTCTGTAAAGTGACTAGCACCATCCAATTCGATTGGAAGATGTTTTTCGGAGCAGTAAAAGTCCACAATAAATATCCCTATTCCATGCTGCCTTCGAAACTTCACACCAAGCTGTCGTCCTCTGATGTGACGCCATAAGCGACGCTCAGGTTCTGGCATATTACTTCTTAATTTGACTCTCAAATATTGATAGTTTTTTAGATTAAATACTCGTTCGCTCATTCCATAAGCCCTGCTAAACCTTGAACAATTAACCCCACCCTAGCCCTCCCCTTGAAGATAAGGGGAGGGAACAAAAATAGTACCTAGCCTCTCCCCCTGAAGATATGGGGAGAGAACAAAAATAGTACCTAGCCTCTCCCCCTGAAGATAAGGGGAGAGGACAAAAATAGTACCTAGCTCCTCCTTCTCTGTTAAGGAGAGGGAAAAAAGTAGTACTTAACTCCTCCCCCAGTTAAGGGGGAGGTTGGGAGGGGGTCGTACTAATAACTAAAAATGCTCACCGTTTTCGTAATAATCTTTGCCTTGTAGATCGTGAAATAACACGGTGATGTCTTGTCCACTGTCGACCAAGGGTCTTATCAATTCTTCGATAATCAAAGTAACTTTTTGTTTTACTTCATCGCCTCGATCAAACCACAGCACATCAAAAAAGGGATAAGCAGGAGAAGCGCCGCCCACAGCTAGGTAGGTCGTTGGCTGATACTCAAGCGTAAAATGCGAATTAGGCGTGTCTGTCATTTCTGCCAAATTCTCAATCAATATATCAGCAACAGACTCTAGTTCGTCAAATGCCAAGCCGCGTACACGTATATGAGGCATAACTGTCCTTATCTATAGTATTCAATTAAGCACGCTGAATCGTGATTGAGTGGTTAATATTCGTCCACATAATCAAATGAATGTGTCTCAACGATGTTTCCATCAAGCACAATGTCCACGCTCCACTTACCATCAAACCCAGGCATCAAACGCTTGCTTGACCAAACACGCCAGCGATCACCACCAATATCAAAAGCAACATCCGCTTGTTCTTCTCCGTCCAATTTCCAACGGTGAATCACTTGGCCTCCAGACATTGCTCGTAAATCTGTGAAAAAATAGACACGTTGAATTTCACCATACTCTACTTTTACAATGGGGCCGATATCATCAATCGGCTCTCGATCAATAACATCGGTTGAAAACTGAGCTCGGGCAACGGTGCCTTCAGCCCACGCAGGCAATATCGTTGCAAACGATAAAAGCCCTGCAAGCACAACTCGTGTTAGCGTCTGCCACATAGTAAAATCCTATTATGTTTTTCATTGAGGATCATAAGAACACGGTTTTTTAGACGGTGTTTTTTTATGAATAAGTCTAAGAGTAAAGTTAGCTTAAAATGATGTAAAAAAAACGAGAGTTTTGTGTAATTTTGCAATATCTCTCGTTTTCTACTGTAAAACAATAAGATGGGATAGGCAGAAGAAGTAATGCTTATTTTTCCTGACGATCCGCTAACGGCGTCGAAAACGTATACTCCATATCCCAAGGGAAACGAATCCAAGTATCTTGGCTCACTTCAGTGATGAAAGTATCCACCAATGGTTTACCGGCTGGCTTGGCATAAATCGTTGCAAAGTGCGCTTTTGGCAACATTTCACGTACTTTTGCTGCAGTGCGTCCCGTGTCTACCAAGTCATCAACTAGGATAAAACCTTCGCCGTCCCCTTCCACACCTTTCAGAATGCTCAATTCGCCCTGTTTCATCGCCGCGTCGCCTTGTTCGTCAGCGCCATAGCTGACAATACAAATGGTATCAATCAAACGAATGTCCATTTCACGACACAAAATAGCCGCTGGCACCAAACCACCGCGAGTAATCGCGATAATGCCTTTCCAAGGACCTTGCTCAAGCAATCGCCAAGACAAAGCACGCGCATTTCTATGCAACTCTTCCCATGATACTGGAAAATCTTTTGAATAAGGGATCATCAAGGCTCCTACGCTTTATTAAGCTATCGGTTATCGTGTTTCAATATCTATAATGATAGAAACCACTCATTATTACCAAAAATATTGAATTACATTAGAAGGGTGGGGATTTTAACGGCATAGGCAGCCCCGCCGCAACAAAAGTTACCCGATCGGACAATTTAGCCAATGCTTGGTTCATCGCACCAGCCTCATCGCCAAAGCGCCTAGCTAAAGCATTCATCGGCATAATACCCAAACCCACTTCGCTAGAGACCAAAACCAAGTCCCCTTGAAACTGCTCGACGGCGTCCAATAATGCGGCTTTCTCTTGCTGTAATCGAGTCTCATCTTCTAAGCACAATAAGTTCGTCAACCACAGGGTAAAGCACTCTACAATCACCGCTTGATCCGCTGAATTTATTCTATTTAATACGTCCGCCAGCGCCAATGGCTCTTCTATTAATTGCCATTCTTGAGGGCGATTCTCTTTATGCAAACGCACTCGATCGGCCATATCGTCATCCCACACTTGAGAGGTCGCGACATAACAAACAGGCTTACCAGAAGCGGCCACTTGCTCTTGAGCAAAGGCACTTTTTCCACTGCGCACACCGCCAAGCACTAAATGTTTCATGCCAATTCCCGCCCTCCTGCGCTTTTTAATAACCGAATCAATGCTTTATCCAAACCGTCTATTTCGTTCATCGCTGGCAACGCCACACGAATCCAGCCATCGCCCAAGCGAGTATGAATGCCAACCTGATGCAGCATTTCAAAAACTTGCACCGCGTATTCATGGCTTTCGAGAGTCCAAGTAATAAACAATGGATTGACCACACGCTCTTGGGAGTCAAAAATAGTATTGAATTTGGGCATCACACGTTCGATAAACACGGTTTGTCGCACGTTTAAAGATTGCAATGCTTGCTCTTGCCAAGCCACATCGGCAAACGCCAAACTCACTAGGTGCAAGCTCGGTGTCGCGACAGGCCAAGGACCTAAAAGGTTTTTTAAAGCGCTTTGCCATTTCTTCGCACAAAACACAAAACCCACTCGTGCGCCAGCCAGACCAAAAAATTTACCAACCGACCGAAGGACAAATAGAGACTCAGGCCAATGAGATTGCGTTACATCAGTCAACAGACTTAACTCAGGGCAAGGATCAATAAACGCCTCGTCAACCACCAAACTCGCGCCCTGCTTTTCAGCGTGATCAATCAGCGCCGATAACGTAGACGCTGACGCCCATTCTCCCGTTGGATTGTTCGGCTGAATGACCACGGCGACCGCAAAATTCTGCTCAAGCAACTCTTCCAGCATGTCATAATAAGCAAGCTCATAACCCCATTTCTTCCAAGCAAACGCGTGCTCTTGATAACCAATGCGAGGCACAACAACGCGCAGATCGCTTAACGGTTTGGACTCACGAAGAAGAATAGGCAAAGATTCAATAATATGCTGAGAGCCTGCACCAATCGTAATAGGCCGACATCCGTAATAACCTTCGGCAACGTCAAGCAAGGTCACTTGATCCGGTAAATCCATCCATAAAGACGACTCCATTTGAGGAATAGGCCAAGGTTCACGATTACACGCCGAAGACAAATCCAACCAATTCAGCGCTTTATCACCCACTTTTCGTTGCCAATAAGCCAAATCTCCACCATGCTTTGGTGGTTCTAAACCTAATGTAGACGACATTCGCTCAGAAGGTATTAAATCAACAGACATATAACCAATCCCCATAAAACCACGCTTTTATCCACCAGTAAAATAGCCTCTTTTAAATGTGTGGGCGTTGGCATATCGCCTTCACTCTCGCCAAGAATGGGTCTGGTTTCCATTTTTCCAAAATATGGCGCTTCACCACCTAATTTAATCCCTAATGCACCCGCACCGGCAGCCATCACAGGGCCAGCATTTGGGCTCTTCCAACGGGCAGAAGGACGACGAGAACTGCGAATGGCCGCATGCCAATTTCCACAAATTGCATACGTGTAAACCACCAATCGCGCAGGAATGTAATTCAACACATCGTCGAAACGCGCAGCAAACCAACCAAAGAACAATAAAGATTCGGTTTTATATCCCCACATGGCATCTAAGGTATTGGCCAAACGATACAAGAGCACGCCTGGCGCACCCAATATTAAGAACCAAAAAATCGGCGCAAAAATCGCATCGCTGCCATTTTCCAACACCGACTCAATGCCGGCTTTCGCCACGGCAGATTCGTCTAAATGTTGTGTATCACGGCTGACGATATAACTGACCGCGAGGCGCGCTTCATCGAGTTTTTCAGTGCTATTTTCAGAGTTAAACGGCGACGCGGATAAAGGCGAATAAATCGCCAAAGCATGTTCACGTAGACTTTGCCAACCGATGGCGAAATACAGCACCAACACCGACAATAAGTTATTCAGCCAATCTGGCGACAAGTAAAGCAGTGCAATCAGAATCAATAACCAAGGCAACACCGCAATCAGCCAAGCTAACACTCCCGCCATTCGTTGTCGCAACGGGCTCGCGTCTAAAGGTAATTGCGTATATTGACGACAAAGGTCTACCCAGCGGCCAAACCAAATAAGCGGATGCCAACTTTTAGGCTCGCCTAGTAGACGATCCAGCACCAACGCAGCGAGCAGAATCACACTGGTGGTGGAGAACACCCCAAAAAAATTGTAAAAGAAACCATCGAAAATACTATCTAAATTAAAAAGGATCATAAATATAGGTCGTTTTTTCACTTAACAAGACAAGAAGGTAGGGTAGAATTCTATCACCTAATTGATTTAAAGCGTGATGAACCTGAATGCCAGCCTTTAGTTTAATGATCCAAGGCACCACCTCGGACGCCGGAAAAAGTACTCTCGTCACCGCCTTATGCCGTTTATTCGTCCGTCGCGGCATTCATGTCGCTCCGTTTAAGCCACAAAACATGGCACTAAACAGTGCCGTCACGCAAGATGGCAACGAGATTGGCCGAGCTCAAGCCGTCCAAGCCTACGCGGCAGGGCTTGAACCGCATGTGGACATGAACCCAATTTTACTCAAACCCAACACAGACACTGGCGCGCAAGTCATCATTCAAGGCAAAGCCATCGGCAATATGGACGCAGTGGGTTATCACGAATACAAAAGCATCGCTAAAGTCGCCGCGTTAGATTCCTATTATAAACTCGCTAATCAATATCAAGCCGTTCTAATAGAAGGCGCTGGCAGCCCAGCCGAAATAAATTTACGCGCTCGCGACATCGCCAATATGGGTTTTGCTGAAAGCATCGATTGCCCCGTTATTATCATCGCCGACATCGACAAAGGTGGCGTTTTTGCACACCTCGTCGGCACCTTGGATTTACTCAGTCAAAGCGAACAAGACCGCGTCATCGGCTTTGTCATTAATCGCTTTCGAGGCGATATCAGTTTGCTGCAATCTGGCCTAGACTGGCTAGAAAAGCGAACGGGGAAGCCAGTGCTTGGTGTTTTACCCTATTTAAAAGGCTTTCATCTTGAATCTGAAGACGCCGTCGCAAAAAGCCCGCAAAAAAACAGTGCAGATACCCAGCTCAATGTGGTCATTCCTATTATGCCTCGCACCAGCAATCACACGGATTGGGACGCGCTTCGCTTGCATCCAAACGTACAGGTCACACTGGTTGGCGCAAACGAGCCTATTCCACCAGCCGACTTAGTGATTTTACCTGGTAGCAAAAGCGTGCAAAGTGATCTCGCTTTTTTACGCCAAGAAGGTTGGGAAGCCTATTTAAGTAAACACTTACGATACGGCGGCAAGGTCATCGGGATTTGCGGCGGCTTTCAAATGCTCGGCGAGCAACTGTCTGATCCGTTAGGGTTGGAAAACCAACACGCTAACACCCAATCAAAAGGTTTCGGTTTTATTCCGATGGAAACGGTATTGGAGAAAGAGAAACAACTAAAACAACGACAAGGTAAACTAGCTTTTTGTGAACAAAAGGCCGAACTAACAGGCTATGAAATTCACTCGGGGGTTTCGAGGTTTTCATCTTCCGTAAGCCACTTCGCCACACTCGAAAAGGGTGAAAAAGAAGGTTTCATCTCCGAAGACAACAATATTATCGGCACGTATCTGCACGGAATTTTTGACCACCCGGAAGCACTGAAAACATTATTAAACTGGGCAGGCGTCAAACAAGGACAAGACTTCGATTACGACCAGCACCGAAACAGTGAAATCAACCGACTCGCCGACAGCACCGAGCAACACATGAACATCGATGCGTTAATTGAACAGTGCAGAGACTTTCAAAAAATTAACTAGCTCCTCTACTACCAATGGTAGGGAACAAAAGCGCATTGCTCTTCCCCTGCTAAGGGGAGGCAATAAAAATGTCTTAGCCCCTCACCTTGCTGAGAGAGGGGGGTAACCAACAACCCCACCCTAACCCTCCCCTTGAAGATAAGGGGAGGGAACAAAAGCGCATTGCTCTTCCCCTGCTAAGGGTTGGGAACAAAAATGTCTTAGCTCCTCCCCCTGCTAAGGGGGAGGCTGGGAGGGGGTTTCCCTTGAAAAATGGAAAGAATAAGTTACTTACTGTAACCTTGTGGATTATTACTCTGCCAATGCCACGCATCACGACACATGGTTTCTAGCGACAACTCAACTTTCCAACCCAATTCGTTAGCGGCCTTATTCGGATCTGCGTAAAACTCAGCGATATCACCAGCACGTCTTGGCATAATTTCGTAAGGAATCACCTTGTTGCAAGCTTTTTCAAATGCATGAATCACATTCAATACACTAAAACCTTTTCCTGCACCTAAGTTGTAAGCATCAATGCTTTTCACGGTTTGGCTAGCAAGTTTCTCAAGCGCTTTAATATGACCTAATGCCAAGTCCACCACATGAATGTAATCTCTTACACCTGTGCCATCAGACGTTGGATAATCGCCACCAAAAACACTCAATTTTTCACGTTTACCAACGGCCACTTGAGCAATAAACGGCATCAAATTATTAGGAATACCATTGGGATCCTCACCAATTAAACCGCTTGGGTGAGCACCAACAGGATTAAAATAACGCAACAAGGACACATTCCAACGTGGATCAGCAACAAAAGCATCCTGTAAGAATTGCTCAATCATTACCTTGGTTCGGCCATAAGGGCTAGTAGAACTTAATGGTAGATCCTCTTGATAAGGTGTCGAATTATTCTCACCATAAACAGTCGCAGACGAACTAAAAACCAAATCAAACACACCATAACTCGTCATTACATCCAGCAAATTCAAGGTGCCGGTTAAATTATTGTGATAATACGACAAAGGAATCTTAGTGGATTCACCAACGGCTTTTAAGCCTGCAAAATGAATGACCGCATCAATATCATGATCAGTAAAGATAGAATTCAGCGCTGTTTTATCAAGTAAATCCACTTGATAAAAAGTCACGTTTTTCCCTGTAATACCATGAATTCGGTTTAGCACTTCGGCATTGGAATTACATAAATTATCCACAACAACCACATCATAACCTTGCGTTAACAACTCAACACAAGTGTGGCTGCCAATAAAGCCCGTACCGCCAGTCACTAAAATCGTTTTCATATTCTATCTCAACAAAAAATGTAAAATCGGTGAATGCAATGGTAAGGTTTTTTATAGGCCATTTAAGATCCATTTTTTCCTTTCCAAATAAATATCACTTTCTTGATAATCTTTCTTATACGTTTGCTTTGAGACAACACAACCCTTCACTAGATCTAAATTATCTAAATTTACTGCATGATCATTAGTCATAAAACGTAGCTCTTCCCAAATAGGTAAGGTATCTCGTTGATTCAAAGCTTCGTTGAAAAAATAACCCACACTAAAATAAGGCATAAAGTGAAACGCTTCCGCTTTTAGCACGATATCTAAAAAAAATCGTTCACTACCCCTTTGACTAATCTTCTTTATTTGATTTGAAATGAATAAACTGTTGCTTCTATTCTTAAATAAGTGATCTAAAAATAAAGACAATGTATGGCGAACAATGACATTTCCTTTGTCTGTTGCAATGAACCAAGCTTCTATCGGGCGTGTTTTGTTTGTTTTATGCCTGAAGGTAAAAAAACTTGTTTTTTCTGTCGCTTGAGGCAACCATTCTGAAAGCGGACGCACGCAAAATGTTGTGGTGTCAGCCCATACACCTCCGTGAGTACTTAGTAAGTACAGCCTCAGAATATCGGCTTTCATCGCAAACCCCAGGTTCACTGTGGCGATATTGAAGACAGCATGAAAGTCAAATCCAAGTACGTCTTTAATGTTGTCATCATTTATTAACACAACATCGTAATCCGGATTTTTTTGTCTCCAGGTTTTCACACTCAACTTAACAACATCTGGTGCTTGCTCTAGTGGAGTATTCCAATAAAGCCATATCAAGTTCGGAACGCCATTAGGCATATCGACAACGAACTGAGTAGCCTGCTCTAAATGCTCAAGAACAAGCGTTGCTTCTGACACTTTTTCTGAGACATCTGGATACTGACTTGTCGATAGTCCTTGGTAGTTAATACCATTAAGATAGTCGTATCTATTATTCAAAATAGGAAAAATCTTACGCAAAAAATATAGATCACGCTCAAAAAAACGACTTTTTACAATTTTATTAAACACCCTTAAATCCCTTATGAATTTTTAGCCATCTGAAAAGAATATATGCAAATTAAGCGGTCTACGCCACTTCTCGTGGTGAGGCTATTCGTTTGCCTTCGTATCGGCGTAAAACCACTTGAAAGCGTACAACAAGAATCACCGCCAATAAACTCAATCCGGCACCCAAGCCGATGTAGAAACCACGCAATGACAAGGTTTCAGACCATGGGCTGTAATGAGATAACCAAAAGCCAAACGGAATACTCAATCCAAACAAAGACACGCCAAATGCGATCATGGAAGATCGAGTGTCGCGGAACCCTCGCAATGCACCCGTAAAGACAGTCTGCAGCATATCAGGCAATTGATAACAGGATGAGATAAGTAAGATACTCGCCGCCAAAGCGACGACTTGCTCATTGCTGCTGTAAATATACGGGATCTGATTATGAAACAGCTGTGTAATAATAAAACACATACTCACGTAAGAAAGTCCTATTAAGATAATCACCCGAATACGCTTCCTCACACCTTCAACACCCTCTTTCGACATGGCTTTCGCCACCACAATCGCAGTCACGGCGCTCATCGCCATCATTGGGGTAAACAAGAAAGAAGTATAAGACATCACAATCTGACCGCCGCCAAGCGCCAAGTCCCCAAAAGAAGAGATCAGCCACGTCATAGATGAGAACAAGCCCACTTCAAACGCAAATGCAAAGCCCGCTGGCGCACCAACACCCAGTAAAATCGAAAATTTACGAGTATAACGCCAGACTAAGCGGGTAAATAGCGGGGCTTTATTAATGTAACGATCATAAACAAAAAACATCGATACGGCCAAATACAAGGATAAAGACGAGGCCAGCGCCGCGCCTTCCGCACCCATTTCTGGAAAACCAAACTTGCCAAATATAAGCACATAGTTGAATAGAACATTTAATGCTAATCCGGTGCTCGCCACAAATAATGGGAACCCAGGGCGTCCAGCGGCTTCGAATAGGTTTTTATACGCGGTCATTAACGCCAACATAGGCAAAGCAGGCGCAAAAATATATAAATAGCTAACGGATACGAGACGGGTTTCTTCTTCTGTCGCCATGAAACGTGCGAAGTGAGGCAACACAAACGCCACGATCAAACTCGCAAGCAGTCCAAGCACCACGGACAAACCGATGGCTTGTGACATGTATAAATTCACCAGTTTTGGTTGTCGACCGTGTAGATGACGTGTGACCAAAGGCGTAATGCCAAACGTCACACCGATAAGAAAACAGCCAACCGGTAGCCATAAACTAGATGCCAAACCCACCGCAGCCAAATGCAAAGCACTGTAATGACCCAGCATAATGGTATCCACTACGCTAATAGATAACTCCAGCGTCATGGTCAGTACCATAGGAAATAATAAATGAAGAATTTCTTTTAACACAGTAAAACGCTTAACCACACATCACCGCCGACTATCCATAGAAAACATCCAAAAACAACCGAGCAATTTAACACCGATCATCAAACATTGCACTCGCCCTGTAGGCTGGATGAGACGAGGAACGAGGCGTAATCCGGCATTTACCTAAAACAAAACACCGATTAGCTCACATTGCCCCTACCTTGTAGGCCGAATGAGACGAGGAACGAGGCGTAATCCGGCGTTTACCTAAAACAAAACGCACAACTTGTATTTACAAGGAAATATCGAGAAAATGCCGCACCACAATCGATTCACTGTCTAGGACGACCATTCATATATGACTATTCTCTCGACGCTCGGCCCGTTATTAATCGCCTTATTGTTTGGCTACTGGGTCAATATCAAGGTGTTCACTCCGTCTCGTGTAGCAAAAGGGCTCGAACAACTGGTTTATGTCATCTTAGGGTTAATAGGCTTCAGCCTTGGTGCTTTAGATAATCTTGCCGAAAAACTCTTGATTGCAGGCTATCAAGCCATCGTGCTTTTTATTCTGGTCAGCGTATTTAGTTTAGCCGGATTGTATTTTAGTGGCTTACGATTTGGCGGTACCCATTCAGATCAATTAGCCCAAGCACCCGCTAGTAGTAAACAACACGCGCTAATGGACGCAGCGAAAACCATCGCTTGGGTGATTGGTGGCGTCATCGTCGGTGTTTTTGCTAAAGATTGGCTCACTGGCGTGGATGATATAGTCACAGGCTTGCTTTACGTTTTGCTCTTTTTGATTGGCTGCCAACTGCGCCAAGGCAACCATCGTCTGCGTAAGCTCTTTTTGAACGCACAAGGCGTCATTATTGCTCTTGTGACTATTTCAACAACTCTATTAGCCGGATGGATTGGCAGTTTACTATTAGGGCTCAGCTGGAATCACGGTCTTGCGGTTGTTTCTGGATTCGGTTGGTACAGTTTATCCGGCATTCTTATCACCGGCTTAGGCGATCCTGTATTGGGCACCACGGCTTTTTTACTCGATCTTGCAAGAGAGATACTCGCGCTTATGTTGATCCCTTTCCTCGCAAGACTAAACAGCCACATGTCGATAGGCTACTCCGGTGCTACCGCCATGGATTTTACTTTACCGATGCTGGGCAAATTTCATGGGGCGCAAATTATTCCAGTCTGCATCGCCAGCGGCTTTATTATGAGCATCCTAGTGCCTATCCTCATTCCTTTGTTTATGGGAATTAAATAAGCTCCATGTACAGCTAAATAAGAATTTAAATCATTGCTTTTATTTCTCTATCATCGACTCAAGAGACTTCATTTATGCGCACATTAGTCATTGTTAGAACATTAAAAACAGGTGGCATGGAGCGTGTTGCCGTCAACCTCGCGGATGCCTTTGCCGATCAAGGGCACGAGAGTCACCTGCTTTATTATAAAAAACGCAAAGACCCTCTTTACCCCGATAATAAAGGGGTTCTAGTTCATGAATTTAACGTGAATAAATTGTCATTGAAGCGCCCTCTAAGTATCCTTTCAGAAATCGCAGCAAAAATAAGCAATCTATTTTGGCGAAAATCGTATTTTTTGATTGCTGGTTGGTATGGTGGTCAAAGACTGCAAAAAAAAATGAACCAACTGGAAAAGCAATACGGAACATTTGATCGCATCATATTTAGAGGTGAAGGGACTTACGAAAACATTTGGTCTTTTCAACACGATAAAGCCATCTATGTTTTAGAAAATATTGTGAAGCCAAATTCACCCAGCCAAAAATTATCAAAAAAACGGTTTCATGCTCTCTTTCATAACCGCCAGCTTGCGGCGGTATCGACTGGTGTAAAAATAGCAGCAGATGATCTTTTTGCGAAAGAAAACATCCACCCTACATATGTTCACGTCATCACAAACCCATGCCCTATTGAACAAATTCGCTCTAAAGCAAACGCAGAAAAACCACAAACATTACCATCTGGCCCTTACATGCTCAATGTCGCTAGACTTGTTCCACAAAAAGGGCAAGACATGCTGTTAGAGGCATACGCTAAGAGCAAACAATCTTTGCCACTGGTTATTGTCGGAGAAGGAAAGCTCAACGCTGAACTAAAAGCCAAAGCCAAAGCCTTAGGAATAGACGAAAATGTTCACTTCGTTGGTAATCAGGAAAATCCGTACGTCTGGATGAAGCATGCTGAGCTGTTTGTTCTTAGTTCCAAATTTGAAGGTTTAGGCATCGTTCTGTTTGAAGCGCTCGCATGCGGAACACCTATATTATCCGTCGACTGTCCTGGCGGTGTTAGAGATGTATTCAAAGGTGAATTAGAACCCTACCTCTGCGAGCATAATGCCGATGCACTGGCGGAAAAAATGGACCTTGTGATCGAGCAAGGCGGCTATGTAATCAAAGAAGAATGGATAGAAGACTTCAAACCAGAAAACGTCGTGAATGCTTTTTTGCAAAAGTAACCATTTAAATAATCCATCACAAAGTGTTGTCGGGATTTATCCCGACAGAAAGGCCTTGTAAATCTTAAGACTTACAAAATAGTCAGTAAACCGTCAAGACAGACAACAATCAAAGCTGCTTTAGCAAACACTGTCATGCTTTTGTAAAAGCGGTTGTTTCATAAGAGAAGCACAGATTAATCTCGTTCTACGTCTTGTGCTTTGTGGAACCGTTCTAGAAAATCAAAAAAGATCTTTTGAAACTCAAACAAAGTGTGCAGGTGAAGGGGTCACTTTGGTTAAGTGAGAACATAAAAATTGGCATAAACAGCCTACCTTATGTTAGAACACTTATGTTACAAAGGTACAACGGATCTGATTTTTGCAAAGCACAAGGCGTATATCATTGTTCCTGCTTTGTTTTCGCCCCATGAAAAGCTAATCAAAATACTGTGTAAATCACATTCCGTCTTAATGTTTACATCACGAAGTGATAAATCCACAAATAATGGAACACCTTTCCTTATGAAAAAAATAGTTATGAAAAAAACTCTGATTGCGGCGCTGGTTATGTCTTCCGTTTCTTTTGCGTACGCAGATGACAGCGCAATTAAACTGGACTCTAAAGAACAGCGTCTTGGCTACAGCATTGGCACCATGTTTGGAACGCGTATGTCACAAGACTTCTCTGACCTAGACATGAAAACTTTTATGGCAGGTTTCCAAGACTCATTTGCTGGAAAAGAAGGCAAAATGACCATGGATGAAGTGTCTCAAACCATTCAAGCTTACCAGCAAGAACAAATGGCAAAAGCTCAGCTTGAAGAAGACAAAGCAACTGAAGAAGCGCAAGCAGCTTCTGCGGCTTGGCTAAAAGAGAAAGAAGCCGAAGATGGTGTGAAAAAAACCGAATCCGGTTTGCTTTATAAAGTCATCACTGTGGGTAAAGGCGAAAAGCCAAGCGCAACAGACACGGTTAAAGTGGATTACGAAGGCAGCCTAAGTGACGGAACCGTATTCGACAGTTCATACAAGCGTGGCGAAGCAATCACTTTCCCACTTAACGGTGTTATCCCTGGTTGGACTGAAGGTCTACAACTTATGCCAGTTGGCTCTAAATACGAGCTATATATCCCATCCGACCTAGGATATGGTCCAGGTGGAACAGGACCTATTCCAGCATATGCCGCATTGAAATTTGTTGTTGAGTTGCACGAAATTCAACAAGCGGATGCGCCTGCTGATGCCGAAAAATAAGACGATGCTCTAAACAAAAATGGCCTTCATCATTGATGGCCATTTTTTTATCTAAAAATTTCGAACTAAAACAAAAATTTACTTATTATTCAGCAAGTCGACTATTTAGATGAATACCTTATATACTTGCACGTAAATTACACTTTTGGATTGATCAATGACCTATCCATGTATACAAAACACGAGTTTTAAATGACATCAGTTTCTACCAGCCTAACCAACGCATTCAAACGTCGTACACAACTAGAACAACCAACTTGGCTCATTGTATTAGGAATATTGACCGTCACTATTTATGCCTTTTCTCGCACGGGCTTTCCAGAAGTAGCAAGAGTGTCAGCTACCATTGCCTTCTTTACTGGCTTCTGGGGACTTTATAAATACGGCAGCGAAGTAAACAGCCATATATTGCTGCGCTTTGTTTGGATAGCCGCCTTTTTTCAGTTCATATCATGGGGGCTGTCCCAGTACGTTACGCCTGAGTGGGCTGAAGATATCCCTAAATTAGACAAAGTGACCCGCTGGTTTATTTTTATCCCATTTGCTTGGTGGATTGCGCAACGCAAAAATGCCATTTGGCTTCTATGGGGAGCTGCCACAGCGGGAACCCTTATATCTCCATGGGTAACAGGAGGTGGGCTCCATGAGATCATACAAGGGATCAACGGTAAAAGAATCGACTTTGGTATTCGTAATGCTCAGCACACGGCATTATATTTTGGCACTATCCTAATTGGGATATGTTGCCTTGTAAAACCCTTATACAGAAAGAACAAATTATCACTTATACCTGTTGCTCTTATGATTAGTTACTGTCTATTAGTCATTTATATCAATGAGTCTCGCCAAGCTTGGCTAGCGCTCATTATCACTTTTCTCGTCATTTCCAGCTACACAACCTTAAAGTACATAAAAAAATCACCACGTCCTAAACAGATCATTACGATCGTACTATTTTTTATAGGACTGACAACATTAAGCACTATTTTGATCACAAATGATAAGATCGTAAATAGGGTAATGTTAGAACAAAAGACCATGAATGCAGTTCTTTCGTTGGAATTTGATAAAGCACCATACTCAAGTTTTGGAGTCCGACTACACAGCTGGGTAGCCGCCACTTATTTTATAAAGGCGAAACCTATTTTTGGTTGGGGTCATAATGGCAAATCTATGGTTATGGAACATACCAAAACATTTCCTAAATGGTTAAAAGGCTTCGGGCACTTACACAATTTTTACATAGAAATGTTGGTGAATTATGGAATTGTCGGTTTAATATTCTACCTCTCGATATGGTTTGTGGTAGGCAGAATGCTATTCAAAGAAATAAAATCTGGAAAAGTCGAAAAAGAAATAGGCTATCTATTTGTCGCTATTTTATTTTTTTGGGGAGTGATGAATTGCTTCGAGTCCTATCAGAATTTTTGGACCGGCGTATTTTACTTTAACGTATTTATGGCAGGGATCATGGCAAAAATCTGGAGGGCAAAACTACGACCAACTACTTTATAAGAAGAATCATAATAATTAATATATGTGGCTTTAATTTTCACGCCCGTATATATCGCTAAAGCGAACAATGTCGTCTTCACCTAAATAACGACCAGACTGTACTTCAACCAGCTCCAATGGAGTGTTTTCTGGATTTTCTAACGCGTGAATCACTCCAGCTGGAATATAGGTAGACTCATTCTCAGTTAACAATATCTCTTTGTCACCGTTTTGTACTTTTGCTGTACCGGACACCACAATCCAATGCTCTGCTCGATGATGATGCATCTGAACACTGAGCTTTCCTTCTGGTTTCACTATGATGCGCTTCACCTGGTGACGGTCACCAATGTCTACTATTTGATAGGTTCCCCAAGGACGATGCACGACAGTATGATACAAATGCTCTTGTCGTCCTTCATTCTGAATGCGTTTAACAATCTTCTTAACTCCTTGTGAATTGCTTTTATCCATGATCAAAACGGCATCTGCTGTTTCCACTATAACAAGACCACTCACACCGACTGCGGCCACTAATCGAGACTCAGAACGAATAAGGCAATTTGTCGAGCCTTCTAACATGACGTCACCCAACAACACATTATTATCAGCGTCTTTATCGGCGTAATCATACAATGAATCCCAAGAACCGATATCGCTCCAATCTCCCAAATAAGGGACAACTTTGGCCTTATTAGTTCGCTCCATCACAGCGAAATCAATTGACTCTTCAGGACATTGTGAAAACAGCTCAGCGTCAATTCGAACAAAATCTAAATCCTCTGTTCGCTGCTGATAAGCAGAGCTAACTATATGAAAAATATCATCACGATGTATGGCTAATTCATCCAAATAAACCGACGCTTTGAATAAAAACATTCCGCTATTCCACAAATATTCACCAGAATCTAAATAGGCTTCAGCTGTTTCCAGATTAGGCTTTTCAACAAATTCCACTACGGCAAAATTTTCGCCAGAACGTATATAACCATACCCCGTTTCTGGCCTAGTAGGCTGTACACCGAAAGTAACCAAAGCACCTTGATTAGCCAATTCAACCGCTTGCTGAATGGTTTTTTTAAAGGCTGCGATATCACGAATCACATGATCAGCAGGCAACACCAACATTAGCGCATCGTTAGGCTGGTGATGCAATGCTTCCAACGCCGCCAAGGCGATTGCAGGAGCTGTGTTACGTCCCTCAGATTCTAGAACAATACTAGATTTTTTAACGTCAATAGATTGCAACTGTTCCGCGATCAAAAAGCGATGAACTTCGTTACAAACAACAATAGGATCACCAACTTCAAGCGACAAAGTACGAAGTACGGTTTGTTGAAGAAGACTGTATTCCTTATCCACCAAAGGTAAAAACGGCTTAGCAAGAAACTCGCGTGATAACGGCCAAAGACGACTACCGACACCACCCGATAAAACAACAGGAACAATCTTCACACCAAACCTTCGCACTCAGAAAACGACCCCGTTAGTTTAGCAAAAGACAGAGGTGAGAAATATAAAAATGGAATAATGAAGGAGAACAAGCAGAACACCCGTAGACCGAATGAGCCGAGACACGAAGGCGTACACAGACAAACATAAGGGCAATGAAAAATAAACAAAGACATTAAACAAACCCAACGCCGAGTAAATCATATCTCAATCAAACCCGTTTGGGTTATTTGATTGCCAACGCCAAGAATCTACACACATACGCGCCAAGTCAAACTCTGCCTGCCAACCAAGGAAAGTCTTAGCAAGTTCAGGATCCGCATAACACGTTGCAATATCGCCAGGACGTCGATCTACAATCTTATAACCAATAGATTGATTAGAAGCCGTTTCAAACGCCCGTATCATCTCTAGCACAGAATAGCCGTTACCCGTTCCTAGATTCACAACAAAATGACCAGACTGAGCAAGTACCTTTTCCAAGGCACAAACATGACCACGAGCTAAATCCACCACATGAATATAATCACGAACACCCGTTCCATCTGGTGTGTCGTAATCCCTACCAAACACATTCAAACAAGCCAATTTACCCACAGCCACTTGGCTAATAAAGGGCAATAAATTATTTGGAATACCTTTTGGATCTTCCCCAATCAAGCCAGATTCATGAGCACCTATCGGATTAAAATATCGCAAAGTAGCAATATTCCATTCATTATTGGCCTTAGCTAAATCGATCAGCATACCTTCCACAATCAACTTACTCGCCCCATAAGGATTTTGCGTTGAAGTAGGGAAGTCTTCACGAATAGGCACAGACCCAGGCATACCATAGACAGTTGCAGACGAACTAAAAATCAAATTTTGCAGCCCTGCCAACTCCATTGCCTTAATAAGATTCAAGGATCCCGAAACATTATTTTCATAATACATGAATGGCTTTTGAACGGACTCGCCAACCGCTTTCAAACCAGCAAAATGCATAACAGCCGCAAAGGGATATTTCTCAAACACAGTATTCAGAAAAGTAGAGTCGAGAACATCGCCTTGCATAAACTCAGGGCGCTTACCAGTAATCATCTCAATACGATTTAAAACAACTTCTTTACTGTTCGACAAATTATCAATAATAACAGGCTCAAAACCAGCCTGAATCAACTCAACACAAGTATGAGAACCAATATAACCCACACCACCAGTGACCAAGACAAACATTCAACACTCCAATAACTTTATTAGAAAAAATATGAACAGGTCAAACGAAGCATAGTACGATAATAAAGTGTGAAATCAGGCATTATTCAGCATAATATAATTATGCCTAATATTAGATAATATTAGCATCCCCTCATCCAATCTACAAAACGCCTTCATTTAAATTTTCATTCTTTTGTTCTAACGCTTTATTCGCGTTCCATACCAAATCTCCAATACCGTCGGTTGGTTGGAAATCCGTTGGTGCTGCGATCAAAATATTGCGAATTTCCTCATGATCAAAATCATGACACGCTTTATCCAATTGCTCCATGGTGCTGATAAACTCAGGCAAGGATAAAAAACGCTCGTTGGCAGTCATAATACGTTCATGTAAGGTTTTTTGTACGTTATCTCCAATCAAAAGCTCTTCAAAAAGTTTCTCGCCAGGACGAAGCCCTGTGAATTGAATCTCAATATCACCATTCGGATTTGCATCGGATTTAACTTCTAAACCAGATAAACGAATCAGATTTTTCGCAAGATCCACAATCTTAACTGGGTATCCCATGTCCAATACAAATACGTCACCACCCTTGCCCATAGCACCTGCTTGAATCACTAACTGAGCAGCTTCTGGGATTGTCATAAAGAAACGAATAATATCAGGATGCGTCACAGTAACAGGCTGATTCTGAGAAATTTGCTTTTTAAAGACGGGAACAACCGAACCTGATGACCCAAGCACATTGCCAAAGCGCACCATACAAAAACGAGTATTTTTTTCTTGCTTAGCGGCTTTTTTAGCTTCAGCCTCGGATAAAGCCTGCAACCCAAGCTCAGCAATACGCTTAGTGGCGCCCATCACATTCGTTGGCCGGACAGCTTTATCCGTGGAAATAAGTACAAAAGACTCGACACCACACTCAATTGCGGCTTTAGCACAGTAAAAAGTACCAAAAGCATTATTACGCACGCCCTCCACCACATTGTATTCCACCAAATGAACATGTTTATACGCTGCTGCATGATAAACAGTATTCACTGCAAACGCTTTCATGGTCGACTTCAAACGATTAATGAGCTGTACCGAGCCGATTAAAGGCACAATATTCACACTAAAAGACAATTCTCCAAGCAGTTCATTTAGCTCTTTGTCTACTTGATAAACAGAGAATTCAGAGACATCAAACAAAACGAGAGTAAAAGGTTGCAGTTTGATAATCTGACGACATAATTCAGAGCCAATAGACCCTCCTGCCCCAGTAACCATAACCACTTTGCCAGTGATATTTGCACGCATCAGCATATTATTTGGTTCAACTATATCACGGCCTAACAAGTCATCCAAAGCCACGTCTTGCAGCTCACTAACTTTAGCTTTTCCTGTAACAATGTCATTGAAATCAGGCACTGTCAGAACCTCTACTGCATAAGGTAATAATTGATCAATAACTTTTTTACGCTCAGACCGGCTAGCTCGAGGAATTGCTAATAATACTTTTTTTATATGATGTTTTTTTATCAGTAAACCAATTTTATCCGAATGATACACAGGCACACCTTGAATAATGGTATTAACCAATGAGTCATCATGATCAATAAAGCCTTTCACTCGATAGTAACTTGCCTGACGTAACGCTAGGCTAAGTTGACGTCCAGTAGCCCCCGCTCCCAATACCAACACCGATTCAGATGTTTTTTTTGACGTCTGAATCAGCATAGCTCTCACTAATAAACGAGCCCCGCCACACAACATGACCAAGAAAGGAAAATAAATAATGGGTACAGTTCGAGGCACAAAAGCATTAAAAAAATACGCAAAAATAGTGATACTTAAAGCTGATATCAACGCACCTAACAAAATCGCGCTAAAAGCATGGAAAGTCAAGTAACGCAGAATTGCTCGATACAAACCTAGTTTTATATTGACAAACAAAGTAACGGCTATGGTAAAAATTAAAACATACCAAACAGAATCATTTTTAAATACACTAAACTCACCTAAACGAGTCCAATAGGCAAAGATAAATGCAAGGCAAACAAATAAAGAGTCAACAACTAAGCTGATCAACCGCTTATAAAAACGTGGAAGAGACCAAATGAAATTCAACTTTATTACCACCTTATATTATTAAAACACCTTTTAAAGCGACAAACACTTCATAAGCTATACTCAAACCCATAATATAAAAATAAATCTCTATCATATAAAAAATAACCACATAGTGTTAATATTTAGAAAGTATAGAAAACCTTAAAATGAAAAATCATCCATACGTAGTTATAAAATTTTTACAGAAAAATTAAATATTTATAAAAGAAATGTAATTATTGTTTTGAAAATTCAATTCAGAAATACGTGACCTTATGGTCATACCGTGTGCAATTAATCAAGAATTAAATCTAGACCTAATATTCAATTATTTGTACTAGATCGGTATAATCATCTGACACCTGCCTTAAACCTAATCCTTGGGATGCACTAACCTAATAAGTCATTCGTATTCTTAAAAACCTTCATTACCTCATTGCCACGATCAAATACAATACAATAACATATACGTTTTTTCATATATCTCTTATATAACAATAAAAATTTCTTATTTCACTATTTTTCACTTCACACTGCATTAGAGGACGATTTTGATTTCCATTCAGCTAAAATGACAAGAATACCCGCTTTTAGCCATAATATCGTATAGTCTTTCCAATGACTAAATTTTTATCGTCTTAAAACATTTGTCAATGAACACTGACTATTTAATAAGAGCAAGTTTTTGCACTTAACTTGCCACTATTACTTATACCTTTGGTATAAAAACCAGTAAAACCGATTGTCAAATTTTTTGCAGAAAATTGATAAATCCAATCACGACCAACATGAAAACCTACCCTAAGACCGATGGTAAGGATTCCAATCATGTTAAATCTCATAAACAACAAACAAGCCCAACATTACTAACCCTATTTTAAACAAGTTTATTTTCCGTACTAAAGCTTTTTAATAAGAAATGCTAACTCCATAAACTTTTTTAGGGCATTACGTTTAACTCTAAATAAATGATTGAACAGTGATGCCTCATTTTTAGTCAATTCAGAAGATGAGTATCTTAAATATTGTGCATGTGCTCAATATTTAGTAAATCATGGTAAATATGTATGTACTATTTGATAACAAAACTAACCACTACCAGTCGTTGGTGTCGCACTTAGTATCTTAAATTGAGAGTGTAATTGAAAATAAAACTAGCAAGAAGCCATGGATAAAACAGAGTAAATAACTTGAGCAGTTTTATCCATTTCAACTTTAGTCAAAGTAGGATGAACTAAGAACATCAAGCTGGTTTTACCAAGCAAAACTGCATTTGGAAGGCGTACTTCAGGGCGCCAAGAAGTTCCATTAAATGCTTTTTCAAGGTACACCTCTGAGCAACTACCTTCAAAGCATGGAACATCAAATTTAACAATCTCATCTATTATTCGGTCACGACTCCAACCTGTGGCCAAATAATCAGGTTCAACAAATACATAATGTTTATACTCAGCATGCACAATATAATCAGGTACCTTAACTAAACGAATACAACGAAATTCACTAGCTATTTGGTCTATTATATTTCCATTGGCTTGGCGTTTTGCTGTCCACTCCGCCATACATTTAAGCTGAATGCGCCCCAATACAGCCTGATATTCCATCATACGACAATTAGATCCAAAACTTTCATGCAACCACCTAAATCCCGGCGGGTGATCATTATGATAAATAGCATCGTAACTCTTACCATGATCTTTGTAAGACCACATAAACGACCAAAGACTTTTATCATTGGTGGTAACCATGCCACCCTCCCCCCCCGTTGTAATAATCTTGTCTTGACAAAAGCTCCATGCTCCAATATGTCCAATAGAACCAACAGAGCGTCCCTTATATTTTGCGCCGTGAGCCTGTGCACAATCTTCTATCACAAAAAAATCACACTCTGCACTCAGTGCCATTATGTCATCCATTTCAGCGCTCATTCCTGCCAAATGCACTACAATAACTGCTTTTGTATTTGGAGTAAGGACTGATTTAATACTTTCGGCCGTAATAACTTGACTATTCAGATCTACGTCGGCGAAAACAGGATTAGCACCTGCAGTAACAATACTGGAAGCAGATGCCAAAAAGGTACGAGGCGTTGTTATAACATCGTCTCCATGGCTAATACTTAAAGCTTTTAGAGCAACATCCAAAGCCATGGTGCCGTTGGTAAGAGCAACAGCGTAGTCAGTTCCAACCCAATCAGCAAATTCCTTTTCAAATTCACGACACTCATTGCCGGTCCAATAATTAACTTTGTTTGATAAAACAACGCGACTAACAGCATCAGCCTCCTCTTGCGAAAAAGAAGGCCAAGGAGAAAAAGGAGTGTTTAACATGTCAGCGCACCTATCAATCATATTGATCAAAAATAATTATCACCAACTACAACCGCAGGTGAACCATATGCTACCACATTTGCAGATAAATTTTTTGATACTGTACTACCCGCCCCAACAAAAGTATCTTGACCAATGAAAATCAATTGCTTAACTTGACTGCCTATACCTAAAACACTCCGATGACCAATATGTACACCGCCAGCCAAAACCGATTTCGGACATATATGAACAAAGCTACCAATCACACAATCATGCTCAACCACACAGGAAGAATTAATAATACAACCTTGACCAATACGCGCAAACGCATTAACTACTGAATTAGCAAAAACTACAGTACCTCCTCCTAATAATTCAGCATAAGAACTCACTATAGCGCTAGGATGGAGCAAAATAGGCAAATTAAAACCATATCTCTTGAGTATAGTTAATTTTTCTTCGCGGATATTGTTATTTCCAATCGCGACTATTGCTTTGTTGTTATTGACACCACGTTCAAGTAAATCCTCAAAAGTTCCAAGGATTGACCAGTGCTCAACATTTTGCTTTGCCGGATAAGCGTCATCGTAAAAATGAACGATATAACCTAGTTGCTCAGCCAAATCAGCAACAACTTTTCCATGACCACTTGCACCTAAAATAGCCAACTGTTGATTAGCACCCTCAATCATGGTCGGAACCCTTAAATAATTCAGCAGTAACATGACCGTCCGAACTAATACCCTCACGGAAAAAAACTTTTTTAACGGTTAAAAAAAGTATTTTTATATCTAACCAAAAGCATTGGTTATCAACATACCAAACATCTAACTTAAATTTTTCCTCCCAGCTAATAGCATTTCGTCCATTAACCTGCGCCCAACCAGTAATTCCAGGGCGAACATTATGACGACGAGCCTGCTCAATAGAATATAATGGTAAATATTGAACTAATAAAGGACGCGGACCTACCAAGCTCATGTCACCTTTGATAACATTTATTAGTCCAGGCAGCTCGTCTAGACTAGTAGAGCGCAAAAAAGAGCCAAAAATTGTCATGCGCTCGAAATCAGATTCTAAGCTATTGCAAGCACCATATTTATTAATCAACGTCCTGAATTTCAGCATTTTTATTTTTTTCCCGTTCATACCTGGTCGAATTTGAATAAAAAAAACAGGGGAACCCATTTTGAAAAAAATTAGAAAAATTAGAAAAATTAAAATAGGAAATAAAATAAATAAAAGTAAAAAAGAAACAATAATATCAAAGAATCTTTTCATCATACACCCATTTAAAAAGAAGTAGTTGCTAAAAAAATATTAACCAATTAGTATTTTCGTTCACGAAACACCCAAAATCGACACAAAATGTAAAAGAAAGGAACATGCACCAAGCTTACAACAAAAAACACAAACATCCCACTGCCTCCAAACCAAACTGTAATAGCTCCAATAAACTGCTGCATAAAAAAAGCCAAAATAACAGCCAAGAAAAACAATAACTTCACATCAGCTACTCGAAAAACAAATTTAGAATTAACAGCATAGCTAACAATAAAAGTAAGCCAAAATGAAAAACCTAATGCTAAATATTCATCAAAAAATAGACTAAATGCATAATATGAAGTAGCAGAAACGAGAGTGTTAAAAAAACCTCCAAATAAAAAACGAATAAACTCAAGCAAAAATCAACTTCCCTCTAAATCATATTGTATCGAACGAATTTCTATAATAAGCCTAGATAATATGAAAGATAATATTGCTAATGAACTCCATAAGATCAATGTAAGTAAGACTACGAGAGTCATGTAACCTGGATATAAAGAACCAGAAAACCAATCAAATAATACAAAAAGAAAAGGTACGAATGAACCAAATAAAGAAAATAAAAGACCAAGGTAAACCAAATATGTCAATGCTTTCGGATTAAGAAAAAAACATCTAATACCGAGCCTTAATAGCCTCCAGTTAGAAAATCGGGATCCTCCATCTTTATCTTTATACGTAGCGGAAAAATTCACATAGTCATCAACCCTAAAGAATGTTGAATACAATACCCTCCAAGGAATATATTTAAATGTTTTATTATTTTTCCAGTTAATCTTAACTTTTCGAGCAACAACTGAATCAAACATAACACAATCAGTAAGACCATTTAGTTGAACGGAGAGAACCCTTTGAGAAAAAGAATGAACTACCCTCCTAATTAATCTTTTAACTATCCCATCCGATGCTACTGGATCAACTCTTCTAGCAAGAACTATCTGAGCATCAGTTGTAGTAATCACCCCCCACTGATCAACAAGAAGACTTGCAGGCTGCTCACCATCAGCATCTATAGAACAATAATAAGATGACTCCGGAGACTCTGATAATCCATAAAAAAGAGCATGATCTTTTCCTAAGTTCTGAGATAGCTTTATGACTTTGAGTTCAAAAGAGGTATGTTCTTTTTCATTAACAACAGGAGTAGTTGAACTTATAGACCCATCATCAACAATAACAATAACTAGTCTTATATTATGATAGACAGACTTAAACTCTTTGGCAATTTCTTCAGCGAAAAGAATTGGTCTACTACCTTCATTGTAAGCTGGAATTAAAACACAAACATCAAAAATATTATCCATCGGCCCTTCTCATAATAGATACAAAATTAGAACGATAACTAATAGGTACCTTATTTAAGACATTAATAAATTTACTAGTATCATTAATTTTTAACCATTTAAAAGCATCACTTATCTGAGCATAAACAACAGGTGCATTAAATGACTTAACAAATTCTAATTCTTTTTGATTATCAGCTAAATATTTAAGAGAAGACCATGTAAAATAACTTAAATGCATAGGAGTTGTTAGATAATATTTTTCTTTCAACACTCGAGCTATTAGCCTAGAGTAATCAGGAACACTGATAACAATAATGCCATCAGGTGTGAGATGCCGCGCCAAACAACTTAAAAAACTAGCGGGGTTTTCAATATGCTCTAACACGTCGTTAAGTGTAATTAACTGAAAAAACATGCTGCTCGGTATATCACTTAAATCCTCATAAACATTAACACCTTGCTTTTGTAGTTGATGTCTTAGATCCGGTGATGGCTCAACTGCTGTTTTTGTGACCAAATCACTTAAACTAGACAAAAAAACACCATCACCCGAACCAACATCCAACACATTATTTAAATCATTTAAAGAAATATTGCAAGATTTTTCAATAATAGAACGTAGTTCTTTAAAATATCTTTTCCTCTTTACATTAGCTTCAGTATATGAAGGATTATCCCTACCAAAATCTTGGTAGAATGAAGAATAAGACTGAATAAGTTTACCAACAAACTGAAAACCACAATTCCTGCAACGAACTATATTTTCAATATATTGCCAACCACCATAGAAAAAATCATAAGATTTTTGAGGAACTTTAAAATTTTCATTCTTTTTCTCTGTTAAATTTAAAGACTCGCAACAAGGACAATTTGTAAACCTTGAATTCATATAAATTTGCTCCAGCTTAATAATCGTCTAAAAAAAAAGGAAAAACTGCTCTCAATATTGAAATAATCCAAAATAGACATCCCATGAAAATTATTATATAGGTAGATAATAATGTATACACATTTATATAATTTAAGTATGAAGTAACACTAATCTTTCTAGTATCTTTCATTAACACAACACAAACAATGCCAGCACAATTTGTAGTTTTGATGTCACTAGATAAATTTGATGATATTACTAAATTATCATGATAGCGGATTGGAAGCGCAACATAACGTACCTCATTTAAACTTGGAACGTAAAAAAGCACCTTTTCTTCGAAAAACTCAGTGGTTACGTTAGGTAGATTCATAATAGATGCTTGAAGTGTACAAGAAAGATTTTTTTTACAATTTTCGTAACTGTGGACAATTTCGATTTCTTTAAAGCTAGTTTGTTCGTCAACGAGTCGTAAAAAGGCACCACGTTTACGATCCACTAATATCCAATGAGTATCTTCCACTTTATTCATGTCAAGTACGCCTTTAATACCAAAACTTTTTAAATAAAAGTCAAGATTCTCTTTATTCAAATCTAACGATGCAATTAAAGCTTCCAACGTAAGCAATGAATACCCTTGTCGCCACGATTTATATATTTCCTCGCCAGCAACACCTTTACCGAACATTGAAACATTGGCAATACCATCAAGTGCAAAAGCTGTCGAGTGAATATAACGATGTTTGAATTTTTGTTTTCTAAGAGAGCGTTCAAAATCAGATGTTACTATTATTCTATCTCCAGAAAAAATACCATATTCTTCAAGGCCAGATACCAAAGAAGAGCCATTATGATGACTTGATGAAGTAGAATTCAAAAAGCTTGAAGTATATTTTTTAAAACCGTACTGCTGGCCGATCATAAAAAAAATTGTAAAAATACATATAATAGAAAAAAAATCATTTAAAAAAGATGATTTATATTTATTTGGAGATTGAGAAACAATAAAAATAAGTGAAGCAGCCATTACACCTTCAAAAAAATGATTAGCTCCAGATGAACCTCCGGTCACTCCGTATAAAAATAAGTTTTGTAGAAAGTAAGTTAAAAGAACAAAACCTACAACATAAAAGAATACACGACGTGAAATTAATATTGAAAACAAAAAAATGAGCCAAAGAAAAGGAAGATATCGTGTAGTGCGTGCAAAATAAAAATACAATTCATATAGACTTTCAAAATTGAGTTTTGATATTGCTAAGAAAGGAAATATAATAGATTGAGTCCAGAAAAAATCATGATGTGCCGGATTAATACCATAAACAATTCGATCTATGGAGTCAGCTGATTGAATGCTATAAACACTCCAATAAGATGCTATCTTAGGATAACTAAGAACTATTAATATAAACGCAACAGGAATCAAATTTTTTAAAAGTCTTAATAATGGATATCTGACCCGAATTACGATAACCATCGAAGCAAGCGCTGGCACGAAAAAGAACGCATAGAACATCCCAGGATGTCCTGAAGTGAATAAATACGATATCGCCAAACCTAAAAGAATAGAATAATACCAGTAACACCGCCCCATATAACAAGAAGAAGCTGTATTTTCAGCTAAACGAAGAAATAAATAGACAATAACAGGAACCAATTGAAGAGTTGCTAATACAGACGGAGCATCATGAACAAAAATATACCAGCCCTGAGGAGGTAAAAAAGACAACAACAACGCTGATATAACAGCATACCAGCGGCTAGAATTGTATAATCTAGCGATACCTAAAAAACCAACGCAACATAAATACAAATGAAAGCTATAGAAAATAAAAAAATATGTCTTCGCTGTAATATTTCCAATTAATAAATTCCCAGGGAAAGACCATGCCCCATGAGCTAATGGGGCACTCCACCCCAACTCCCAAAGGAAGTTGACAGGAGAAAAATCTCCATTATATTGGCGTAAGAACCATTCAAATAAAGGAACAAAACTATATTCGATATCTTCGAATCCATCATGACTCGCTCCCAAAAGAAGAAAAGGGATAAAAACAAATACACCAACTAAAGCAGAAATTAGATGGTCATTAAATCTGTTAGATTTAAAAAAATAAAATTCATTTGAAAAAAAATTACTTTTATAGTTCAATTTTTTCATACCATTAATTCCTAAAAAAACTTAAGACAATAAAGTAAAGCATGCACACTACAAAGGATCTTATTTTCTTTCGAGAAAAACCCTTCATAATTAAAACAAAGCCAATCCAATCCAATATATGTTGACATGTAACACTCCTTCTTAAATACAATATATTTACATAAAAAACCAACACAACTTTAATTTATTATATAAAATAAGATCATCAGTAATTAACATTAAAGCCTTACTCAATAAAATTTATTTTTCAAATATATCAATGATTTTCATCCTAAACTTATTTACGGACTATAAAGTTATAAAATCAGATAAATAACAACAACCTGTATAAATACGTTAAAATATATAAAATTATAAACCAAAAAATTAAAATAATTTAAAATATCTACATGCTAATTTTTTATAACACAATTCTTCAGAAATATATTTTTTGGCCTGACTTGCCAATGCTTTTTTCATATTTTCAGACATAGATAGATAGAAATTGACTTTATCATAGAAAACATTTAAATGATCTGGATGTATAACTATTCCAGAACCAGATTCTAATAACATAGGACAATATACATCTCCTATACATATAATAGGTTTCCCAGCATACATATAGTCAATAAATTTATTTGGTGAAACGCCAAAACGAAAAACATTTTTTTTACTAAAAGAGTGTAAAAGTATATCGGCATTTTCCAATACACTATATAATTTTTCTCGACTGACTTTTGGCGCTATAGTTACATTACTTAATGATTTACTTAATGTAATAAGTTCTTTTTTTAAAACGCCATCTCCAATGAAAATAAAATTTAAATTGTTTTTTCCTTCTGACTCTCTAGCAAGTTGAATAAACTGCATTAAGTCATACGCTTTATTGAACGAACCTGCATACACAAGATTTGACATATTTTTAGAAAAATATTTATCTATATACTCTGACTGAATTTTTTCTTGTTGTTCTTCATAAAAGTTTAAACTAACACCATGAGGAATATAAATGACTTTTTTATTTTTTTTAATTTTCTCTTGCACATGAATATGTAACTTTGGCATTGTCCCAACAATTACGTCACTATATTTATATCCTATTTTTTCAATGAAACTTAAAAAAATCACAAGAGGATGGTTTTTTTTCATCCCCCTTAATTCGATAAGAGATTGAGGCCATATATCTCTAATCTCAAATATCACCTTATTATGATATATGACTTTGAAAAAAAGTCCTGAAATAATACTTAAAATAGATAATGAAGAACATATTACAACATCTGGTTTTTTCTTTTTTTTAAAAACGCCATAAACAAGAACGAGTAATTCAAAATGAAACCAAGACAATACCCTTAGTAAAGAACTTGGTTCTTTATACTTAATTGTATTTAACCATACTACATTTACTCCTTCATGGATTTCTTCTTTAAAATATCCAGAAAACATTGGCAATCCGTTATAAAGATGAGACGAATTAGAAATAAATAAAGTAACATTACAACCTTTTTTGTAAAACTCTTTACAAAAATATATTTGTCGTGTGTCAGCACCATACTTACGTAAATTTGCATACTTTGAAATATACCAAATAGTTTTATTATTTTTTATCATTGCATAATTCACTATATACAAAAAGCATTTGATTTATTGATGACTCCCAAGAATATTGATCAACTACATGACGCCTTCCAGCTTCACCCATTAATTGTCTTAAGTTAGAGTCTAAAGCTAATAACAACATCGCTTTAGACGCAGCTATCTGGTCATCTCTTTTCACTATTAAGCCAGTTTTACCATTTAACACCACCTCCTTAAAGCCAGAAACATCTGAGACAATAACAGGTAAACCACATGCATTCGCTTCAACAGCAGCAACACCAAAACTTTCACTATCCAATCGACTCAATGCAACAAAGATATCAAATTTATTTAACATACAAGGTACTAGAGCATTGTCTACATAACCTTTAAACTCTACAAAAGAAGCAATATTTAAATTCATAGCCAATTCTTCTAGATTTTTTTTATCTGGTCCACTTCCTACTATTACAAGCTTAGATTCCAGTTCTGGAGCCAAGGCTCTAAAATCAGAAAATGCACGAATTAATGTATCAATACCATACTTGTTATGCAGCAACTTAACAGTACCAATGGTAATAATAGGAAAGGAATCAATGTTTTTTTTTGAAGGTAAAAAAATATCAATATCGACACCAAATGGTGTTACATAAGTCTGTTTTAGATCTGGACAAAGAGTTTTAATAGCATCTAACATGGCATGACTAGTAGACGCTACCCCCTTTGATCGAGTCAAATTAAACTTAACCAACCAACGATGAAGTAAAGATTTTCTCGGAAAATCATATACATCAGCCCCCCATGCAGACACAAGCGTATCCTTATAACCAATCAAGTTAGCAAGTGTCCCGTAGCCAGTGACGTAATGTGCATGTAATAAATCAGGCTTGATAGTCCGAAGCAATAATTTAGCTTGAAATACAGAAAGTATGTAACCATATGGTGCATCATAAGTTAGTTGATACAGAAAAATACCAGAAGAATATTCGAAATTAAACCTATGACATGTAACAAGATGAACTTCTACACCTTTACTATAAAGACCTTCTGCCCAGCGTTGAATATGAATACTATTTGCATTTCCTAATATGACAACTTTAATTTTTTTCACATATCACTCAATATAATACTAACCTGTTTACATCGTTTTTCCCATGTATGTTCTTTTGCTATATCTAAAATAGAAATGGATAAGTTTTTTATAATTTCTTTGTTTAGAACAATTTTTTTAATGATTTTTATTAGTTCAGATTCTGAATAATTAACAGTCCAGCCAAGTTTATTATTCTGAACAAAATCACCAACCCATGTGTTTGAACTAGCTATAATAGGCTTACCGTAACTCATATATTCAAATAGTTTTATAGGTACAGAAAAATTCCGATATTCTGTTGGAAGCATATATAAACAAGCACAATCTGAAGCCTCATAAAGTGACTTAAGTTGTTCTCCTTTTTTGCTTACTATAGTTAGATTGGTATTAAATTCATTATACCTATTAGCTAAATAGATAGCATCTGACGGTCTTGTACAAATAGTCAAATTAATCGAGTTAACAAAGTACTTACCAACCACCTCAATTAGTAAATCAATGTTATAAAAATCTGTTGTTCCGCCTACATATAAAAACTCAATTTTTGAGTCAAGTTTCTTTACTTTAGTTTTTATTGCTGTTGTGCCAGGATTAAGTTCATGAATCATAACTTCAGGTATAAAAGGTACATATTTTGACATTTTAAGTGAAGGTAAAAAAATCACTTTTACACTAAGTCTATAACATAACAGCTCAACTAGGTAAAAGAATTTTGCTGCTTTTTTTTTGAAAAAATGCAATAGCGATCTTTTTGACGTATTATCGAATCTCCAATAAATATCTCGATAAAAAACGCCAGTACTCACTCCATTTTTTTTTAAAAAATAAAAAAATCTAAAATCCATTAATGGTCGACGAGGAAGGTGGTCTAAATCAGTTAACGCCAATGGCATAGTAGTCGATTCTGAATAACAAAATTCAAATTTCTTTCCTTTTTTAATATCACTTTTTATTTTTTTTATTTTTTTTTCGCGTTCATGAGTATAGCCAGAAACAAGTTCTACATCATATCCTAAGTTAATAAATGTATTGTACATTGCAACAGGTCGAATACCACTACCAGATGGTGAATCAAAGTTAAATGGTAATGAGTAATGATAGATGATAGATCTTTTTTTATTTTCCATTAAATTATACCAAGAAATATATATTATCAGTAGATTTTAAGTGATATCTAATGAAATTAGATATTTTTTTTCTTTCTCTAGGATAATCTTTTGAGAAATTCGCTGTCTCTACTCTTATCTCACTAAGCTCGAGAGATAATTTATATTTTTCAACAATAGAAGGACGTAAAGCTTCATCTATAAAAAGCTGACGATCACCAAAGGATTTAGAAATAAAGAATAGCCCTCTAGTAGATACTAAACCAACATTAGAAAAATTAGTTTTATATTTATAAAAATTTAAATAGTTTTCAATATTAATCAATGTTACTAAATTAGATTTGAATGGTACGCAACTAGCCGAAATTACAGCAATTGGCGTATACACATTAGAAATATACCTGAGTAAAAATAGAATAAGTGTAAGCTTATCTAACGATGTTAAAAAATCTAATGATGCAGAAACCCCAACAATAATAGAACAAAAGAGAACAACATTTGTAGCATTTCTACCATAAATCCTCATTCTTTCTAACCTTTCAAATGATTTCGATGAGATCCCAACCCCTTCAATTTCTGCAACGGCCTCTGCAGCAGCATCTAAAGCATCTTTCTGTGAAATCATTTTCTCATTTGCATCTCCATTACTTTTCTTCACTTTCACCTTAGTTAGAATAAACATAAAAGAAAGCAGACAAAAAATATTAAAAATCGCCAAATATGGTTCAAAATAAAATAAAACAAGAATAGAAACTAATGCTTGAGCAAAAACAAACGCATTTAAAAATAAGGCACGGATAGCACCAAATGTACCATCCATATTTCTATAGAAAGTATCATCACCCTCACTTAAAATGATATTTGGACTAGATTTATACTTTATTATCAATGACTCCCTGAGCCTTAAAACTAATCTCGACAAACCAACTCGACTTATTGACAAGACCTTTGAACTTAATATTAACAGTAAAATCGCAGGGGCAAGTGAAATAACGAGTTGTTCAACACTAGTAAGATCTATCGAAATATATGAAAATATTTTTTTAATATATCCTAAACCACCTTCACCGATATAATGCTTTACACCAAAATAAAAAAGACCAATTGCAAACCCCTGAAGAAATATAGCTCCGATATATATAGAAACAAGCAATAAGAATGTAGACCTATCTTTATTAGAAGCACCTTTAATCAACAAAATGGATAAGTAAATTAGTGAATTAAAAGCGGCGTACTCACCCTTACTAAAATGCATAGTATTTATACATATCGTAATATTTTGTTCTTGAACTGTGAATAGGCATCAGCCAACTCCATTTCCAACTGCTCTTTAGACAACGTATAACCTTCAATTTCAACTCCTGAAAGTAGGCATTTATATAAAAGTTTCATAGAAATATTATTAGCACCAATAACTCGAATTTTATTAAAGTCGAGAATAGGGATATCCTTTGCTATTTCGTGTTCTAGTTTTTTAATTGTCATTGGAATTTTAGATAGTATTTTTTTCTTGATTTTTTTTGGTAATAATAACTTCTCAAAAAAACTTGTGATCAAATCAACTATAATTGTTTTTTTGACAACAATCACTCTTGAATTATTAATGATTTTTTCACGCCACTCATTAAAACTTAAAGGTATTTCATCATCTGAAAATAGTTGAACTCCATTTCTTAGAATTGGCATGTTGTCTGGCAAATCCCCAAAAACAAATATTTTTTTCTCTGTTAAATTAAATATAATTTCATGGTTTTTTTTTAAAAATTCATATCCAGATGCAAAAACACTAGTCTGATATTCATTGAATACATCATTCACCTGCTTAAGCGAAAAATCACTAATAATCTCTTTAAACAGAAATCCATATTCACCTTTAAGTAAATCATCATCAACTATAATATTACGTAGAATTGGTTGACTTCCAATGTAGCTTTTATATAAATAAAACATATCACCTCAATTAAATATTCAAATATTGTTTGACTATCTCAATGATTTTAATAGAAGCCATTTCACTTTTATAAGGCTCTACTCTTCTATCAAGCATACGCATACAATATTTTTGTAAATCTTCACTAGATATACTATCCATTGTGTCTACAGTGTAAATATACCCAAACTCATACAACTCCCTCCATATTGGGTCATCACGCAATACAACAGCTTTAACTCCTGAAAAAGCAGCATCTTTGGGCAAGCCACCCGAGTCAGTTATTACACCACTAGCACCTTTTAACAAAGAAATTACTTCAGAATATTTTAACGGATCAATTAGCTGAACTTTACTATCGTTAAGTAAGGAAAGCTCTTCTTGAGATAGTTTAGAGCGAAGTCGTGGATGTAAAGGCAGAATGACTTCAACATTTTCTGACATTTCAATAAGTGCACCTAAGATCATCTTACGACGTTTATCTTTATCTACATTTTCTGCACGATGAATAGTAACAAGTATGCGATGCTCAAGTTTCACATCACTCTTTAAGCGCTCGCTCATTACTTGAAACGCATCATACATCAAATCACCAACATGATGATTTCCTTCTTTTGAAAGCCCTTCTTTGTCAATATTAAAACAGTCTGCTTTTGTCACACAAAAATGATGTTTGGCAAGATGATCAACAACCTTTCGATTCACTCCTTCCTGAACCCCTACGTGTTCTTTAGTCCTAACCCCCGCTTCTAAATGACCGTATGGAATTTCTAACTTTGCGCAAGCAATAGCACCCGCAAGCGTCGAATTAGTGTCTCCATATAAAAAAACATAATCGGGCTTAAAGGTAGTAAGTTTAGTCCAGATATTTTCTATCATCATGGGGATTTGTTTTTCAGGTCCAAAACCTGCAATATTCCCTGTTGTAATACCTTTAAAATCGAATTCATTAACCAATTCTTCCGACATATTTTTGTCATAATGCTGACCTGTATCATATATCTCTTGGAATAGCAGCCTATCTTTATGGATAGCACTCCACAATGGAAATAATTTAATATACTGAGGTCTAGTACCGACAATATGTAGAATTTTATTCTTCATTTTTTATACTCATGGTTATTAGCTCAAAACGCTCTGCATATACGAAGCCTGAGGCTACTCCAGCTTCAATTGCTAGACTCTCAATTACTCTTGGCTCACTATAACTTCGAAGAGCTTGGCTACCAAAAGCTGATATTGCATTTATTTTATTATCCAGTTGTATTTCACTAATTTCAAAAAAAACATTTCCGACCATCTTTCGGGTATTCCATGGATGAGTATAACCTAGTAATATTGCTAGTTTAAAAGCTCGTTTAGATTCACATGCTAAAACAGTATGATCTTGATGGTAATCATTTTCAGAACTTGTGATTATCAAATCTGGTTTTATTTTTTTTCTGAGTTTAATCAAATCTTCAAGTATTTCTTGCCTACAATAAGAAAATTTTCTTACTGGATAGTCGTAAAATGTAATTTTATTTTTAAGGCCAAGCGCTTCTGCTGATTTTTTCTGCTCATTCACAAGCACATCTTTACAACTACCTTCTGGCAGAGACTCAACTGGATTACAGAACACGGCCAAATGAACGTCGATACCTTTTTCAATTAATATTTGTATCAAGCCACCCGCACCGAATTCGGTATCATCTGGATGAGCAGAAATAAATAATGCTTTTTTAGTATTGCTAATTATCATTAATTTGCTCTTAGTTTTTTTGCTGGATTTCCTGCAATCACTCCACCTTCAAACGACTTAGTAACACAGGCGCCTATCCCTGCAAATACATCTTTGCCCAATTTGGCACCGTTAATAACTGAGCTATTTGGCCCTAACCAAGTATTCTCACCTAATGCCACAGAGCCGGAGAGAACAGTTCCAGCAGTTAACGTTACATAATTCTCTATAATACAATTATGAGCTATGTGAACATGATCATCAACAAGTACATTCTCCCCTATCGTGGTAGGATTAAAAGTCCCAGAAACGACAGTAACATTACTACTAATTTTTGTACCTTTACCGATGAATACACCACCAGTATGTATTAAACGAAAAGCTTTTCCTTCTAATCGACCAAAACCAAACCCTTGAAATCCAATTGAGCAATTTGGTCCAATTTCCACATCCTCAGATATATAAACATTGGAAGAAATTTCTGTAGAAGGGTGAACTTTAGCAGTAGGATGTATATAATTTATATTATCTCCTCTAGACCAAGTCAATCTTTCACCAGTAAGACTTATATTCATCAGATACGCATAAATATCTCTAGGATTATCACAAATACAAATGACTTTATTCTTACATTGATCAAGATTTTCAGGTTCAGACTTAGCCAGTATAATAGATACAAAGTTTGTTTCATCTAATACCCAGTTCTCATTTTCTGTATTAAATACAATTGAAAAATCACAAATATTAGAATACGTTTCAAAAACATAAGGTGCCTCAAGAATGCAGCCTTTCAGAATAGTTAGTTTTTCTAATTCTCTCTTAACATATTTGTCAACAATAATACGAACATTTGACATACTAAAGCCCTATAAAACTTGAAAACTCACTATTTACCTTACCCTCTCGATTTATTACAGATTGTATATAAGGTAAAGGGAAATAGTCTATTAACCAATTATTTTTATTAAAATCATCTAAAATATAAACTTTCTTCTCTGACAACTGCCTTATTAAGCATAATGCTGATAGGCTTAAATTTTGAAAAATGATTTCTCCCTCAAAGTCAAGAAGCTCTTTTTTCAAGTCTCTGTATTCTTTACTATTTTTTTCAAAAAAATCATTAACTAGATCCCATTTCCTTTTAACAAGATGCCTTATAATTGAATTAGGAAAAACTATAGAAAGTGTTACTTGTTTAGCATTTCCAAGTGAAAAATCTGAAACATCAATTTTTTTAATATGCTCAATACTTTGTCTACACCTCAGCCTTACAAACTCAATGCGACTTTCTTTTGAATACTGATAAAATACTTTATCTTCTTTTCTTGGACTAACAATGAAGCTGCTGCGTGTTTTATTCCTAGTAGAATCTGATACGTGGCGATATTTTACTACATCCGCGTCTGGATAAACGATACGTCCTAACTTAGAAATTGTTGCCCATAAGTCATAATCACAACAAAACCCAGTATAATTAGGAGGAAGACAAGCATACAAATAATTTGAACGCCGCCACATAACAGCACAACCATTTATATAATTACCTTCGTGCAGCTTATTCTCAATTTTATCTTTATCAGGAGCCCAAGTAACAATGCTACCATCGATATATTCATAAATAGCTTTACCTATCGCCATTGAAGCAGTTGGCTCTATTTCTAATGCATCAACTAAACATGCTATGGCACCTTCTACATGTAAATCGTCTGAGGGCAAATATATACAATAATCTCCGGTCGCTAATTCATGTCCAAGATTAAAAGTATAAGTTGAAGAAATTATACCTGTACCTAGCTTTTTAATATAAATGAGATTATCATAATCATTTTCTAAATGTGATAAATCAATATCACTACCATCATCAATGATGATATGTTCATAGTTTGGATAATTTTGATTTCGAATAGACTCTATACACTCTCTTAACAGCTCGTACCTGCCATTAGTTTCATTGACGTAAGCAAACGTTATTACCGATACCTTTGGAGAGTTAGTCATTATAATACTCCCAAAAACTTTCTAGTTCTGACTTTAGAATCAAGGCTACACTTTCTTTTGAATGCCTCTTTGCTCTTTTCTTCAAATATTTTTCTAACTTAGAACGTTTTTCTGGAGTTAAATTTATAATTTCCATCAATTTTTTTTTAAAATCATCTTGCACCTCATCCTTAATTGTAGATTCATCATCTAAATCCCAGAAAAAAGGATATTCCTCACCTAATTCGTCAACTCGTGCATCATATCTAGGTAATATGATGGGGACACCTACAGCCATAGCTTCCAATACTTTTAAAGAACCGGCAATATGTCCTGATGCGTCTTGGTTATACCAAATGGCAGATGCTGAGCGGAGCATTTCGGAGACCTGTTCCTGAGGTACTCTTGAAACATTAATTATTTGTTTTGGCAACGCCAATTTTTTTCCTGCGCCTATAGATTCTGCTCGTACTTTAGATGCAATTTTCTTATCATTTAAGGCTTCTATAACTTGATAGGGGTAATTTGAAGGTCGTATCGGTCCAAAGTGACGAATCACCTTCTGATTTAGCTTATTCTTCTTAAAAAAATTGGTTATATTTTCAATTAATGGCTTCGTTTTTTTTACAACCCTTTCACTTGCCTTATTTTCAACAAAGTGTGAATCGTCAATAACTTGTGGAAATAAAATACATTTTTTCGGCGGCGGCATCTCTTCTGGGTAAGTGTTACAAAAATAATCAACCTTCTCTTTATTGTAAGTTTCTAAAGCAAGCTTCCAAGGCATTGTCATACAGACAATCCCGTCTGCTTGCTCAAAACAGTCTTCATAATATGGGCTAGCAAACCATAACTTAGGAGAAGGCGATTTAAGAAAAACATCTCGATTTGCTCTTATATATATAAGGTCATATTCACCTTCTTTAGGAATATGTATAATTCTTTCTTTGTCACCAAATACCTTATCATCTTTACTAACAAGAACCCCATTATAATAAACATCATAGTATTCCAGCATAGCCCGAATAACATTCATCTCATTAATTCTGTCACCAGAAATTGGCTCGAGATAAGCTTCGGCACTTAATAAAAAATAAACTTTTTTTCTATTAATATTCATCACGTCTGACTCTTTCAATAAATTCTACATACTTATTTGGAATGTCATCACTAAAGAAAACCCTTGACTCTTTTTTATATTCTCTACTAATATTTTCATAATCACTTTTCGTAGAAAGTATTTGCACAACAGCCTCTTCAACACGGTCTATGATATCACACATTGGAAATGCTCTTTTAGCTCCGTTAAATGGTGCCAATATAGGCCAATTTCTTATAATTGGAACACAACCATATGCCATCCCCTCTATTATTGATTCATGAGATCCCTCTCTTTCACTAGTAGATAACATATAACCGACTTTACGAAAAAATGAGTCTATATCTTTAATATAACCTAATTCTTGTACAACGCCTTCGGGTAACTGCTTAATTTCATTCTGAATATTAATGTTTTCTTCAGAATCTATCTCTGCCAATGTTTTACCACATAGCAAAAGTTTAAACTCAGGATCGACTTTATATACGCCCTTAAACACATCAAAAGCAAATCGAAATCCTTTCACTGAATCTGCGTACTGCATCATTCCTATCGTTTTGTTTCTTTTTTTTGTAGAAACCTCATTTTCTAATGAAATTCTTTTTTTACTCCGAATATTATCCAACACATCTATTAGAATATCATTTGGAAGCAACCACCCCCAAAGCTCCAAAAACATATCCTTTATTCCCTCAGAAATAAATATAAGACCATCAATCCTACCAAAGTTAATGGTTACAGGGAAAAAAGATAACACTTCATAGGAATGGATCCGGACAATAATCTTTTTATCATCACTAACATTTTCGAGAACCCAATTAGTATTATGGTTTAACCAATCAACAAAAAAAATATCAGAATTTTCATACTCAATATTAAAATCATCAGATGTAAAACATCGATTTCCTTCATTATATTTTTGTTTCTTACGAAAAGTAATAGCCAAGTTCTTGAATGCTTTCTCTCTATGGTATTTTGACTTATTGGTTATTCTATTTTTTTCAAAAATGACTTTGTCAAACTCATTAATATCATATTTAAAAAATTCCATATTATTTTCTTCAAAAAATTGAACCAGAGGGTCAAAAAAATGCCAACTTCTAGTCAAAAAAATTACTTTATTATTCTTAGCAGCATATTTCCTTCGCTCTCTCTTAGTTCTCCTAGCTCGTTTACAAAGTAACTTCCCTAATTTTGATTTTTCAAAGCCATTAATTGCTTTTCTATAATTAGATTTTAAATCTTGATAAGTTTCAAGATTATGAAGCTTATCGTTAAAACCAGTTTTTTCATTATAAATAATAGAAAGTATTTCTATTTTAGCCGCATAACCCAAGTTAATATAAAAAGGAGTCATGCGAACTATAAATAATATTTTTTTAACAATAAAAGACTTGGCATTATTTTTAAATTCCTTCATTTTATAAATTCTAAGTATCCATGCATTGGTAAACTAAATACTTCTTTTGATAATTTCTCTGCAACAGGAAAATCTCCTTTTCTGTAACCTAAATATTCAAAAACTGTTTGCTCATGCATACACGTTGAATAATAAACTACAGTTGGAATGCCTTTATTTTTGTAGGCTTGCATTACAGAATTACGATCATTTGAAACTAAAGTATATTGCGCCCAGGAGCTTGTGTATCCATTTGGAATAGTTGGTGTTTTATACTGTGAGCTAAGTTCTACAGTATACTTTTTTGCAGCTTTATTTCTATTAATCAATTCTATTGGAAATTCAAGCAGCTTTTCCAGTAACACGGCAGCTTGAATAGTATCCAAACGAGAATTCATACCAATTCTAATATTATCGTATTTATCAGCGCCCTTACCATGCACACGATAAGAACGTAGTAAATCTGCATATTCATCATTATTAGTAAATATTGCACCGCCATCACCATAACAACCAAGAGGCTTTGCAGGGAAGAAACTTGTTGTAGCTATATCGCCAAAACCACATGCGCGCTTTCCATTTATTTCACCACCAAACCCCTGTGCGGCATCTTCAACTAATTTTAAATTGTATTTATCAGCTATTTTTTGGATTTCAGGGTAATTAGCAGGCAATCCAAATAAATCAACAGCAATGATTGCTTTCGGTGTTAGTTTACCTTCTGCAATAGTCGCTTGAATGCGTCTTTCTAAGTCTATTGGGCAGATGTTAAACGTTACTTCATCTGAGTCTACAAACACAGGAGTCGCATTTTCATAAGCAATTACTTCTGCAGTCGCAAAAAAAGTAAATGTAGGACAAAAAACAGCATCACCTTCTTTTATGTCTAGAACCATCATGGCAAGTGTTAAAGCATCGGTACCATTTGCACAGGTAATCACATGTTTAACACCTACATAATCTGCGAGTTTTCCCTCTAACTCTTGTACTTCTGACCCCATAATGTAGTGACCATGATCTAAAACATCCTGAATACGTTTATCTATTTTCGCTTTTAAGTGCTTGTATTGTGCGGCTAGATCAATAAATTGCATCATGATTTTTTACTCAAGAACTTTCCATTTAAAACATAACTATCACCAGTATGAGAGCAAATTACTTCAGCATTACCTTCTAAGGGTAAATTCAGCTGCTCACCATACTCACTCATCCAGCCAATTTTTCTCGCAGGCACACCTACCATTAGCGCGTATGACGGGACATCTTTATTAATAACCGCCCCTGCACCAATAAAAGCAAACTCACCAACCGTGATACCACACACTACAGTGCAATTTGCACCAAAAGTAACGCCTTTCTTTACGAGTGTTTCTAAGTATTGATCTTTTCGTTCAATAAGCGAACGTGGATTATATACGTTAGTAAATACCATACTCGGCCCACAAAATACGCCCTCTTCCAAATGGACATTGTCGTAGACTGAGACATTGTTTTGGATTTTACAGTTATCGCCTATTGTAACTTTGTTACCAACAAATACGTTCTGCCCTAAAGAGACATCAGTTCCGATTTTCGCACCACCACAAATATGGACAAAGTGCCAAACACGTGAACCATCACCTATTTGAGCACCATCATCCACAATGGCACTTTCATGCTGATAAAAAGCCATACTATTTCTTAACCTTTGATAACAACGGGTGAGGATTGATTGGGTTTTCGATTATTGCAGATTTCCGCATCACATCTACCGTCTCTATCGCCGCGCGGTTGTCTTCTACGCCATAACCTTGGCCTGCTAAAATACGCTGATAACTTTGCGTATGCAGATCAGTGAAACCGCCTGAAAACTCAAGCTCTTCACCTTCAATATCGATACTACGATAAGTGGACTTTTCACCATGAACGGCATTATCAGGCAAATGATTCGCATCAATCGATAGAAACCAACGAACATTAGCGCGTTCATACTGCAAAAAGCCAGACGACGTTTTTTCATCACGGTAATGCACTTCATTATGCTTAATATCACCAAAAATAAAGTGCAGCATATCGTAAAAATGCACACCAATATTCGTGGCAACCCCACCCGACTTTTCATCAAACCCTTTCCATGACTTCAAGTACCATTTACCACGTGAGGTTAAGTAAGTTAAATCTACCTCAAACACTTTATCCGCTGATGCCGCTTGCACTTTTTCACGCAATGCAATAATCGATGGGTGCAAGCGCAACTGAAGAATAGAGTTCACTTTTGCGCCATATTCTTCTTGATAGCGATTTAACGTATCCAGGTCCGCAGTATTCAACACTAACGGCTTTTCACAAATCACATCAATACCATTCTGCAAAGCAAACTTCATATGCGGTAGATGCAAGTAATTAGGTGATGCTACTGCTATGTAATCTAATTTTTCACCACTTAATTTCAGGTCATCAACAAAAGCAGAAAATGCTTCAAATTCAGTAAAAAATTCTGCATCAGGAAAATGGCTATCCATGATACCGACAGAGTCATTAACATCCATAGCAACTATGAGGTCATTACCTGTTTCTTTAATCGCTTTAAGGTGTCGTGGTGCGATATAACCAGCCGCACCAATAAGAGCAAATCGTTTCATTTTCATTCCACCAAACAAATCATTATAAATCACTAAAAGTTACAAATATGAGCTACAAACGTAAGTCAGACTGACCATAAGGCAAAACATATTTCACATCATAAAGAACATGTTTTTCTTTGCCAAAACCACGAATTTTTTCTTCACCCCAGTTCTTATAATCTGAATGATCAACAGCTAGAACAATAGCATCGTAGTAGCCGTTCTTAAGTTCATCTATCAGCTCAATACCATACTCATGCTTAACTTCTTCAGGGTTCGCCCAATGATCATAAACATCAACATTCATATTGAAACTTTGTAACTCTTTAACCATATCGACAATTTTTGTATTACGTACATCTGGACAATCCCCTTTAAAGGTAAAACCCAGTACTAATACTTTTGCTTCATCTACGTGTATTTTTTGCTTAGATACAGCCTTCACGAGCTGAGTTGCCGTGTATTGCCCCATGCCATCGTTAATGCGTCGACCGGCTAAAATCACCTCTGGTTGATAACCGACTTCTTTAGCTTTATGAGTCAAATAATAAGGATCAACGCTAATACAATGGCCGCCAACTAGACCGGGTTTGAAAGGAAGAAAGTTCCATTTAGTTCCAGCGGCATCAAGCACTTCTTGTGTATCTATTTTCAGAATATTAAAGATCTTAGCGAACTCATTAATAATTGCGATATTCAAATCACGCTGCGTATTTTCTATAACCTTCGCCGCTTCTGCAACCTTGATAGAACTTGCAGAGTGAGTTCCGGCAATAATAATTGATTTATATAGGTCATCAACAAATTTGGCAATCTCAGGCGTAGAGCCAGAAGTGATTTTTTTTATTTTTGTTAAAGTATTAATTTTATCCCCTGGATTAATACGCTCTGGGCTGTAGCCAGCAAAAAAATCAACGTTAAACTTTAGACCTGATGCTTTTTCAATAATAGGAATGCAGACTTCTTCAGTTGCCCCTGGGTAAACCGTTGACTCATAGATCACAATATCATTTGGTTTGATAATAGCCGCCAACATAGAGGAAGCTTTACGAAGCGGTGTTAAATCAGGAGCATTACTTTCATCGATAGGTGTCGGAACCGTTACGATATAAATATTACAATCTTTTATATCTTCAATGTTCGACGAAAACTTTAGTAACGATGACTTTTCAAGCTCTTCAGAAGTGACCTCTAAGGTCGAATCTTTACCTAATAAAAGCTCACTCACACGCGACTGATTAATATCAAAGCCAACCACCTGTTGTTTCCGACCAAACTCTACTGCGAGAGGCAACCCCACATAACCCAAACCAATCACTGCAATTTTTTTCATTGTCCACCCAATAATTAAACTAAATTCTGTTTTTGCTGCTTGTTATTTTTTATTTCCACTCTAAGAGACTTAATCTCTTTTTCAAGCGCTTCGTGCTCGTTCAATTTTCTTTGAAGAAAGCTCTGAGTAATAGACACTTTTTCTTCAATCCCTCTTGGAGTAAGCAAATATAAGTAGCCAACTTTATTGGTGCTGCTTTTAAAGTTTTCAGCTTTCACCAAACCTTTTTCTATTAGCGCCTTTAGACAGAAATTGGCTTTTCCTAGACTAATATCTAGACGCTTCGCCAACTCTCGCTGACTAATGTCTGGGTCTTGCTGTAATTCTTTTAAAATTTTGTAACGATATTCATCAGTTAGCATTAAAGCACCCTACACTTGATGCGTAGTAATGAGAAAAAAGAAATACATATGTGTTTCCATACTCCGATTTCAGTCGTTAGTGAGTACAGTTCATCTGGTGAACAATCATAATTTAAAGCATACAACTATGCAATTAATGTGGTTTAAATATACCCTTAAAGTGAGTGTTTTTTAATCATGTGGGATGCATTAAGTCTTTAGCTTGGCCTAAAGAGTTTTGTGGTTTAATCTTGATTCTTCTTTAAAAAATACATAAGGATTTGTATGTTACCAATAAAACATCACGGCGCTGTCCAAGGCGTTACCGGTTCTTGCCATGAACTTTTCATCGATGCTCATCAGTCTGTGCTGATAGATTGCGGTTTATTCCAAGGTGCTGAGACATCAGGCTCTGGAGCGGTTTCCAATCGATTAGAAATCGAATTTGACTTGTCTGCTGTTCAAGCTTTGGTTATTACCCATGTTCATATCGATCACGTTGGGCGTTTACCTTATTTATTAGCCGCAGGATTTAAAGGGCCGATTTATTGCTCCAAGCCAAGCGCGGAATTGCTTCCTCTGGTTATCGAAGATGCACTAAAGGTAGGTGTTACTCGCAATGCCAGTATTATTAACGCTTGCTTGCATAGATTGGCAGGACAATTAGTACCTCTGGAGTATTTGCAATGGATAGATATTCCACTTTCTGATGACGTAAAGAACAGCGAATCCAAAGTTCAAGTACGCTTATCACGTGCAGGGCATATTTTAGGCTCGGCCTATGTGACGCTACGGGTGGTAAATGCTGATATTTGTCGGCCTAAAGGCGCGACCCACAAAAAATATCATGATGTAGTGTTTTCTGGCGATTTAGGCGCACCTCATTCGCCTTTATTACCCGCACCGAAATCGCCTTATCGGGCGGATCAATTAGTCATCGAAAGCACTTATGGCGATAGGAATCATGAAAACCGATCTACTCGACGCAAAAACCTCCAGCACAGCCTAGAACATGCGTTGAGTAATTCCGGCACAGTATTAATTCCTGCCTTTAGTATTGGCCGTACCCAGGAATTATTGTATGAACTGGAACACATTATTCATCAGAATAAGCAAAAGCCCGTCAGCAAGACACGCTCTGGTACTTCGTTAAACTGGGAAGACATAGACATCATTATTGATTCACCATTGGCAAGTCGCTTCACTAAGGTGTATCAGTCCTTAGCGGACTATTGGGATGCCGAGGCAAAACGGCGCGTGAGTGCGGGACGACATCCATTGGATTTCGAGCAAGTTACTACCATCGACGATCATGCCACTCACCTTCAGACAGTGTCGTATTTACAACGACAAACACGACCCGCCATTGTCATTGCGGCTTCTGGTATGTGTGCAGGCGGACGTATTGTAAATTACTTAAAGGCTTTGTTGGGTGATGAACGTAACGACGTATTGTTTGTTGGCTACCAAGCTTCCGGAACACCAGGGCGGGATATTTTGCGGTTTCATGATAAGCCCAATGGCTATGTTATGTTCGATGGCGAGCGTTATCCTATTAAAGCCAAGGTAAAGCAAATAAGCGGCTATTCTGCTCATGCAGGACAGCGGGATTTGTTGAATTTTATTAAACGTATGCGCGTGAAACCAGGGAAAATACATTTGGTACATGGTGATGATGGCGCAAAGCAAACATTGAAAAGGTTGATTGAATTGGCGCACCCGGAATGTGAGGTGGTGATTCCGTAGTTTGAATAAATTGACGGCCATTGCCGGATTACGTTTCATCTTTTGCCTCAACCTCATTGCCGGATTACGCCTCGTTCCTCGTCTCATCCGGCCTACGAGTGATTTGTGTTCGTTGTGTTGAATTGATATATATGACAGTTTTTGTAGGCCGAATGAAGGAGGCACGACTGTGATCCGGCGTTGACGTAGAATTATATCAATTTATTGATTATAGGAGGATATGGATGTCCGATTATATTAGAAGTAAGCGTTTTGGCGGTACATTTTTCTTTACCGTAACACTGAAGGATCGACAATCCTCTTTGCTGGTTGATCATGTTGACCTTTTGCGTGAGAGTGTCCGTTATGTAAAGTCTCGTCGACCGTTTGTTATTGTGGCTTGGGTTATCCTACCAGATCATATCCATGCTGTTTGGCGGCTGCCGGAAGGCGATAATGATTTTTCCCGACGATGGCAATTGATCAAGATGCTGTTTACCAAAAAGTTAAAAGAGAGAACACATCGTAAAACGAGTGTTTGGCAGGACCGCTTTTGGGAACATGAGATCCGAAACTATGAAGATTTGAGAGCCCATATTAATTATTGTTATTTAAACCCCGTTAAACATGGTTATGTGTTATCAACTGCTGATTGGCCATATTCAAGTTTTCATCGTGACGCGGCATTGGGGTTGTTTGATATTCATTGGAATGGTTTGTTGTAGTTAATGAAAAAACACCACCAATGGTCAGAGTCGAATTACGTTTCATTTTTTGCCTCAACTTCCATTGCCGGATTACGCCTCGTTCCTCGTCTCATCCGGCCTACGAGTGATTGGTGTTCGTGGTTTTAAGTTGGTATGACGGTTTTTGTAGGCCGGATGAGGGAGGCACGACCATGATCCGGCGTTAGGTTTTGGATGTGTTTTGAGCGGTATCAGTAGCATCATTTCCGTGCCGGATTACGCCTCGTTCCTCGTCTTATCCGGCCTACGGGATGTGGGTTCTGTGGGTGTTCAATAGTTAAGTATATTAAAACAAAGTTAAGTATCCGAATACAAAGTGCCGCAAAAACAATGTTGTGGTGTCATTGCAAGAGCTGGTGTGAACCTGGTCTTATTGAGTCACAATTATCTTTTATAGTTCTGTTTTATGGTTTTTTTAGGATACTTAACTATTGAATAACCACAATCCGGCCTACTGGATATGGGCTCTTTATTCGACCGTAACACTTTTTGCCAAATTGCGTGGTTGGTCTACGTCTGTACCTTTCACTACCGCAACATGGTATGACAAAAGCTGCAAAGGAATAGTATGAACGATAGGTTCTAGAATACTGTCCACTTTTGGCACTTCTGTAAAAATGATGTTTTCTTCGTTGTGCAAATCAGTATCTTTGTCGGCAAAAACATAGAGCTCGCCACCACGAGCCGCCACTTCCTGTAAGTTAGATTTGAGTTTGTCTAACATGTCGTTGTGCGGCACTAGTGCGATGATCGGCATATCTTCATCCACCAAGGCTAGCGGCCCATGTTTCAACTCACCGGCTGGGTACGCTTCTGCGTGAATATACGAAATTTCTTTCAGTTTCAAAGAGCCTTCTAGGGCGATTGGGAACATAGTGCCGCGCCCCAAAAATAGAGCATTGGTCTTATTAGCAAAGCGGTCAGCCACTTTCTTAATATGCGCATCTTGTAACAACGCATCGTTCACATGAGCTGGTAAAGAACGCATGGCTTGAACTAGCTCTTTTTCCTTCTCTGCTGACAAGCCATTTTCCACCGCAATGGCGACACTGGTGATCAGTAGCGCAGTAAGTTGAGTAGTAAAGGCTTTGGTTGATGCTACGCCAATTTCTGTTCCTGCATTCGTCAGTAAAGTGAGTGCTGATTCACGGACCAGCGTACTGGATGGTACGTTACAAATGGCCAAGGTTGTCAGATAGCCCAATTCTTTTGCCATACGCAACGCGGCTAACGTATCGGCGGTTTCACCTGATTGCGATAAGGTTAAAAACAAGGTTTTCTTCGGTACGGCCACTTTTCGATAACGGTATTCGCTGGCCACTTCCACACTGCACGGTAGGCCCGCTAAATCTTCAATCCAATATTTTGCCACCATGCCAGCATGGTAGCTGGTACCACAAGCAACGATGTGGACGTTTTCTACTTCTTTTAAGAAGCCTGAATCCGCACCGAAACAACTGGTTAATACTTTCGTTTCGCTAATGCGACCTTCCAAACAAGCGCTAATCACTTTAGGCTGTTCATAGATCTCTTTCATCATATAGTGGCGAAATTCACCTTTATCCGTGGCATCGACATTGTGATTGAACACACTGATTGGACGATCTTGCGGCTCGCCTTTCGCGTCATAGATAGTCACTTGATCACGGGTTAGTTCAACCACATCCCCTTCTTCTAAGAAGATAAATTGGTCGGTCACGTGTAATAGCGCAAGCTGATCTGACGCCACGAAGTTCTCTTCAATCCCCACACCCACAACCAGTGGGCTGCCTTTACGCGCCGCAATAAAACGATCATTATCGTCTTTTTGTACGACGCCAATAGCAAACGCACCATGCAATTTCGTTAAAGTCGCTTGTACTGCTTTAAGCAAGTCGGGCTGCGTTTTTAATGCATCGTGAATCAGGTGAACAATCACTTCGGTGTCGGTTTCGGATTTAAACTCATAACCTTTGGCTTTCAATTCACGGCGTAACGGCTCATGATTTTCAATAATACCGTTATGCACCAAGGCGAGATCCTCACCCGAAAAATGCGGATGGGCATTGGCTTCGGTCGGCTTACCATGTGTGGCCCAACGTGTGTGAGCAATTCCCATTTTCCCGTCCAACGGCTGAGCGTCAAACTTGTCTTTTAGCGCTTGTACCTTGCCTACTGCTCGATGCGAAAACACACCATCTTCGTTATTAATTGCAATACCAGAAGAGTCATAGCCACGGTATTCAAGGCGGCTAAGCCCTTCAATTAAAATTTTTGATACGTTACGACGCGCAATGGCGCCAACTATTCCGCACATGGGAGAATCCTTCTTGCGTTGGTACTAAATCTTCGTTCAGTACCATTATAAATATGATGAAGTTAAAGGCGGCTTCCGCTCTCACCTTTAACCCTGTTTAAAACATACGTTAGAGATAAAAAACTATTTTTTTACAAGTACCGGCCTAGGCCAGTTATCTTTGTTGGTTTGTCGCGCCCGGGCAAACGCTAGCTGCTTCTCGCCAACGTGCTTGGTAATGGTTGAACCTGCCGCAATCGTCGCGCCTTCCGCCACTTGCACTGGTGCAACCAATGACGTGTTGGAACCGATAAATACGTTATCGGCGACTTGAGTAAGATATTTATTCACACCATCGTAGTTACAGGTAATGGTACCTGCGCCGACGTTTACATTGGCACCCATTTCAGTGTCACCAATGTAGCTTAAATGATTCACCTTGCTGCCTTCACCAATGATGGCTTTCTTAGTTTCAACAAAATTACCAATCTTCGCTTTATTAGCCAGTTGTGTACCTGGACGTAAACGTGCAAACGGCCCTATATCACAGGCTTCACCGATCTGACTTTCTTCAATTAACGTATTGCTTTTAATGATCGTATTGTTGCCAACACTGCAATTTTTAAGGTGGCAGTTTGGGCCGATTTCAACACCATCACCTAAAACGACATTACCTTCAAACACACAATTCACATCAATGATCACGTCGTTACCCGTAATCAATTCACCGCGGACATCGATACGCGATGGGTCTAATAAAGTCGCACCGTTTTGCATCAAGGCAATGGCTTGTTGGTGTTGTAATTCTCGCTCTAGTGCCGCCAGCTGAACACGGTCGTTTACACCCGCTACTTCGGCTTCGTTTTCTGGATTGACAGTAACAATATTAACGCCATCACGCGCGGCCATGGCAATCACATCGGTCAAATAGTATTCACCCTGTGCGTTATTGTTTGTTAGGGCAGCAAGCCAAGTTTGAAGATGATTATTTGGCGCCAGTAAAATACCAGTGTTCACTTCTTTAATAGCAAGCTGGCTTTTAGACGCATCTTTCTGCTCAACAATGGCCGTCACTCGGCCTTGTTCATCACGTACAATACGTCCGTAACCCGTTGGGTTATCTAGAGAAATGGTTAACAAGACCAAAGTATTAGAAGTCGACAACATGGTCATTTTTTCTAATGTGCTGGCGCGAATGAGCGGTACATCGCCATAAAGTGTCAGTGTTGCACCACCAGCTCGAAGAAAGGGGGCGACACGGCGTAAAGCATCGCCGGTTCCTTGAGGATTATTTTGCCAAACGATATTGGCTGAAAAATCCTGACAATTGGCTTCAACTTGCTCGCCTTGATGACCTACGACTAGATGTAATTTGGATTCAGGTAAAGCACTTGCTGTTGTAAGAACTCGCCTAACCATGGCGATCCCGCCAATATTGTGTAGCACCTTAGAGAAGGCCGATTTCATTCGGCTACCCTTGCCAGCAGCAAGAATTACGATATCCTGAGTCATGAAGCGTCCTTGTATGGTGTTTTGAAATTATGAATAAATAGAGAATGGCGCTTATTAGACCTTTTTGCCAAAATCGCCACAACCCAAATTGTCAAAAATAAAATGACAATTTTTAAAAAGGAGCAATAGAACTCTGATTCATAATATTTCAAAGAGGCTGAGTAATAAGGATTGTCAGGAAATAGTCTGCTATATCGATTAACGAATCGATCTAATCGTATCTTGCCGCTAGACATTGAACACCTAAATAACTTGCCATTCACATGCACAAACAAACTATAATGAGAATTAATTACATTATTAAAAAGAGCTTTATTGGCATGAGTAAAATCACCAACCTAACGCAACTCACTGAACGCTATAGCGAAGTGCATCCTTTAGCATTAATCAAAGAAATTGATGTGGTCGAACAGCACGCGGCGACATTTATTCAGAACTGTCCGTTTGTTATTCTTTCGACAGCGGACAAAAATGGATTCGCTGATGTCTCGCCTCGTGGCGGAGACGCTGGGTTTATAAAGGTTTTGGATGCAAAAACCATCGCCTTTGCAGATTCTGCAGGCAACAACCGTTTGGACAGTTTGCGTAACATAGTAGAAAGACCAGACATCGGTATGCTTTTCATGATTCCTGGCATTGGAGAAGTCGTACGCATTAAAGGAACAGCCAGTTTACATACAGATGACGAACTACTGAATTTGTTTGCTAACAATAAGAAGCCACCTAAACTGGTCGTTAAAATAAGCATACATAAACTCCTGTTTCATTGCCCAAAAGCCATCGCTATTGCCAAGCTTTGGAGTGAAGACAATAAAGTGGATCGTTCATTCCTTCCGTCACTATTGCGTATTATTGAAGACCAAGTTCAGAAGTAGCATTTCCATTTTCTGCTCAAACCCCTCTATTTTGTCAAAACCATTTTTCTTTAAAATAAAAAAGCCGCGATATGCGGCTTTCTCTTTTTTGGGGTTCTTTTGCTTTTGATTAAGGCGTAAGCGGCGATGGAGAAAGAGCAGAACGTCTAGGGCAAGCATTGCATTCCGCCTGAAGAAGTTCTACCAAAAGACGCGTCGCTGGACCGGTTCGCTCCCCTTTACCGAAGATGGCATACATGTGAAAGCTACGCTCGCTACCAGAGATTAATCTCAATTTTTTGAGTTTTCCACTTTGCAGTGCGTATTCCAAATCGGCCTTTGGTAGCCACGCAAAGCCAATGCCACTGGTGACTATTTCTAAAGCAGACTGCACGCTAGATACGGTCCAACGACGATCAGTACCCAGCCACCCAGCGTCAATTGAACTCTCGGATGCCGAGTCTCGTATGACAATTTGTAACTCTCGACTTAAGCGTTCGTTGTTAATCGGGTCAGCTTCTTTATGCAATAGATGACTCGTGGCCGCCACAGCGATCATTTCAACTTCCACAATCGGATCGGCAAGGTAACCTTTAGGTACGATTGAACTGAGTACCAAATCTGGACTTCCTTTTCGGAGTGCTTCTTCACCGCCACTAAGCACGGCTTCTTTCAACTGCACCTGTGTCCCTTGGCTTTGTGGCTCAAAGGCTTTTAAAGCACGCAATAGAGCGGGAGTCGGAAATGCCTGATCAACCACTAGCTCCAACTCTGGCTCCCAACCCTGTCCCAACGTATGAGCAAGCGCTTCTAAATCTACCGCTTCCTTTATTAAATGGCGTGAACGGCGCAATAACACTTCACCGCGCTCTGTCAGCTTCGCTTTTCGCCCTTCAATGATTAATAAAGGATAACCTAGCTGCTCTTGCAGTTTTGCCACGGTATAACTGACCGAAGACTGACTTTTATGGAGCGCTTCTGCCGCTTGAGCGAACCCCCCTTTATCGACAACACATTGCAATACACGCCATTGCTCTAGGGTGACTCTTGGGGCTTTCATGGCCGCTCTCTTTAAATTGGGAATACAGGAAGAACAAAGTATCGTATTTTTCGATCAATATCCTCAAGAAAAGTCACTTTTTTATCTAAAAAATTGGATATATGATGATTTCACTATCAAGTAACCAAGCCACATAGGCTTAATACATTATTATTGGGAATTTATTACAATGACGACTTTATTACGTATTGACTCTAGCGCTTCCGGCGAAAACTCAAAATCACGCCAACTAGCGAACGAATTCATTGAAAAATGGTTAGCAAAAAATCCTGACGGAAACGTGGTTGTGCGTGATGTTGATGCCAACCCACTACCACATTTCACTAGCGAAACATTGGGCGCCTTATTTACACCGGAAGAAAACCGTTCCGCAGAACAAAAAGCAATTGTTGCGATTGGAGATGAGCTGATTAATGAACTCGAAGCCGCGGATGTTGTCACCGTTTCAGCGCCTATGTACAACTTTGGTATCCCTTCTACGCTGAAGTCTTATTTTGACTATATTGCTCGCGCTGGACGTACCTTTAAATACACAGAAACCGGACCTGTTGGCTTATTGAATAAAGACGCCTACGTGTTTGTAGCAAGCGGTAGTTTTTTGGCCGAAACACCAATGGATCACCAAGTGCCCTACCTAAATACATTCTTAGGTTTTATTGGCATCACCGTAAAAGAAACCTTTATTGCTGGCGGCCAAGCATTGGGCGAACCAGGTGAAGAATCTTTCAACAATGCAAAAGCGCAAATCGCGGTTGCTGTTTAATTCCGACCTGATTACCTTTACAGGTTGACCGAAACCGATTAGAACCTTCTAATCGGTTTTTTTGCATAGATTTACATCATGACGCCAACACCCGTAGATACTTATAAGTCCTTGTTGGATCACGGTCGTACCTCTCTCATCCAACCTACAAGAACATCATAAATTCGACACTCCGTAGGTCAGATAAGACGAGGCACGAGGCGTGATCTGACGGTTAACGATGACCTGCAAGAACGCCACATCACGCTGCGCTAATGATGCCCTATGAAACCCTAGAATCAAACCACCGCCCCGTAGGTCTTGTAGGTCAGATTAGCCGAGGCACGAGACGTGATCTGACGATGTTTATGCGCTCATGGTAGCTCTAACAAACCATTCCAATGAATATCAAACAATCCTAACTTAACATCGCGATGAAAACTTGAATACGGCCAATCACGTGTTGATAAAACGTAACCATGTTTGACGGGATTTAAATAACAATAATGGATATGGGCTCTCAAATCGTCACCTGACTTGATCTCATGCTCCCAAAAACGACCTTGCCAAACACTTTCCTTGTCATGCATTCTTTCTTTTAATTTTTTGGTGAACAACATCTTAATCAACTGCCACCGTAGGGAAAAAGCATTATCTCCCTCCGGCAACCGCCAAATTGCATGAATATGATCTGGCAAAACCACCCACGCAATAATATCAAATGGCCGCTTCGATTTAACATGACGGACACACTCACGCAAAAGATCAACATGATCAACCAGCACAGAAGAGTGGCGATCCCTCAACGTCACCGTAAAGAAAAACGTACCACCAAAACGCTTACTTCTAATGTACCTAGGCATCCATGCCTCCTTCAAAAAATCACAAACCAACAAACCTAAAACGGCACATCACGCTGCGCTAATGATGCCCTACAAAAACTCACCACCTCATCCAGCACCAACCCACCTCGTAGGTCAGATTAGCCGAGGAACGGGCGTGATCTGACGGCTAAGTCGTCAACGGCATTACCTTCGAACAAGAGCCCTTCGTTCATCATGCCCTACAAAAACCACCCACCCACCTCATCCAACACCAACCCACCTCGTAGGTCAGATTAGCCGAGGAACGAGGCGTGATCTGACGGCTAAGCCGTCAACAGCATTACCTTCGAACAAGAGCCACTTCGTTCATGATGCCCTACGAAAACCACCCACCACGAAATCACCAACAACATTACCCAACCCTTAGATCTTATAAGGCGAAGAACGAACAAAAGTATATCTATTAAAGCCCGTTGGCTTTCAGTGCAATACGCTTACGCTGTACATCTACCTCTAAAACCGTCACGTTTACCACTTGACCAACACGCACAAAATCTCGTGGATCTTTCACAAATCGGTTTGCTAACTGTGAAATATGAATCAATCCATCTTGATGCACACCGAGGTCAACAAAAGCGCCAAACGCCGCCACATTCGTCACAACACCTTCTAGCGTCATCCCTTCTTGTACATCCTCAAGCTTCTGCACGCTTTGGTCGAAAGAAGCATATTGGAATTCTGGTCGAGGATCTCGTCCCGGCTTTGCTAACTCGGTCAAAATATCGGAATAGGTAAAATCACCGGCTTGAGCAAAGCTTGGCGCCAATTGCCTTAGTTGCTGTAACGCGCCATTATTGTTTAGTAAATCATGCGCTTTTAAAGATAAATGCGCGGCCATATGTTTAACAAGCTCATAAGACTCAGGATGAACACCAGATTGATCCAATGCCTCTTTACCGTTCAGTATTCTTAAAAAGCCAGCGCATTGCTCAAAACACTTATCGCCAATACCTTTGATTTTTAACAGCTCAGTACGAGACTCTATACGCCCTTTTTGCTGACGATAATCCACGATATTTTGCGCCAAGCGATGGGTTAAACCAGACACGTAGGATAATAAAGACACTGACGCGAGATTAATGTCCACACCCACCTTATTTACGCAATCTTCTACGACATTGGCTAAGGATTTGGACAACTGAGAGACTTTGACATCGTGCTGATACTGGCCCACCCCAATAGCCTGAGGATCGATCTTCACCAACTCTGCAAGCGGGTCTTGAAAACGTCGAGCAATAGAAACGGCGCCGCGAATGGTGACGTCTAAGTCCGGAAACTCCTGAATCGCAATAGGAGACGCCGAATACACAGAAGCGCCTGCTTCGCTGACCACCACGGTACGACAATCTAGGTTTGACTCAGTAATGAGCGTTCTGATTAGCGCTTCAGTCTCCCGTGAGGCCGTACCATTGCCAATCGCGACCCAGCCAATATTGTGTTTATGAATCAACTGGGAAAGTACCCCATTCGCTTCTTGAACACGGTTCTGAGGCCCATGAGGATATATAACATCATGATCTAGCAAACCACCCTGCTCATCGATCACCGCCAATTTAACCCCATTACGAAAGCCAGGGTCGACACCCAATACACGATAGGCACCTGCAGGCGCCGCCATTAATAAGTCTTGAAGGTTATCGGAAAATACTTGAATAGCGCCACCTTCCGCCCGCTCTTTAAGTTGAGAAAGAACATCCGTTTCTAATTTAGGAAGCAGCTTATTTTCCCAAGCAATGTTTAAATATCGACGCTGTAAAGAAGATATTCGCTGAGAGCCTAGTTCCGTCGTATCAAACATTTGATTGAGATGAGGGAATACTAATGCGTCAGGGTAATTTTTTTCGCCTTTCAAGGAAACGCTTAGTTTTAATATTGATTCTTTTTTTCCTCTAAATAGAGCGAGTAAACGATGAGGAGGCACCTTACTTATACCCTCTTGATAATCAAAGTAATCTCTAAACTTTTCACCTTGTTCTTTTTTACCCCGTAAAACACGGCTGGTTAACACGCCATTTTTGAGTAACTCAATACGCCCTTGCTTTAAAACATCGCTGTCGTTCGAAATGGCTTCGTTTAGTATTTCAGTTGCCCCGGCTAACGCTAACTCAGCAGAAACTATGACCTTATTCTGCCTACACCATGCCTCAATAGCAGACACGCTATCAGACCACTGCCCTGCCCATATCTGCGCTGCCAAGGGCTGAAGCCCTTGCTCTTTTGCTTCATCCGCTTTTGTCTTACGCGCTTTTTTAAAGGGTGAATACAAATCTTCTAGTTCATTTTTAGAAATGGCGTTTTGTATTTTTTTTCTTATTACATCCGAGACACTAGAATCTTCTGCCAGCAAAGAAAGAATACTTTCTTTACGTTTTTTTAATTCAGTTAAATACTGCCATCTATCATAAAAAGAGCGTAAATCAATATCACTCATCCCCCCTGTGTTTTCTTTTCTGTATCGAGCGATGAAGGGCACTGTCGCCCCTTCTTCAAATAATTGGATAATATTATCGCCGTACTTTTTTAATATAGAAAACTCTAGGCTTAAGTTATCAGATATAGAATTCATTCATTACCCTATTATTTACACTTTTCTAACCATTTAGACACGTTATTTGATTAGCATATTAGGTTGTTTTTTATTAGAATCCCCACACAAACTTGAAATAGTATAAAATCAAGCCACAATGTATTGATAGTAATTCAATGTTTTTAAAGATATGAATTAATACTCAATGTGTAATACACGATAAAACACTACTTTTTTCTCTGGTTAAGATTCACAGTCAGTCATGAAAGCGTTTTATTTTTACACTTCTGGAAATTCGAATGTATTAATTTTAACACACCACTGAGTGTAAAGGATGGATCTCTTTTTCAGTGCAGGACCAACCAGTTTTTAAGAGACAACCAGTTCTTAACAGATAAAGGGGACACCAATGAGTTTATTACTAGAATTAGCAGGCAATAAAGCAAAAGCACGCGCAGCCGCAAAAGAGTTGAGCGTAGCACAACTTGAAAACCTAATTGCTGGCTTCAACAACGCGCTTGAAAAAGCCAAAGAAGAAGCAGCAGCGTACGATGCAGAGCTTGCACTTAAATCTGCTCGTGCAGAAGAAATTGCAAACCTAATCGCTAAAAGCGGCCTAACCATGGAAGAAGTAGCCTTGCTAACCACTCCTAAAGCTGGCGCAGCAAAAGGCAAAACGGTTGAGCCAAAATATCGCCTAACCGTTGAAGGCGAAACACATGAGTGGACTGGCCGTGGCCGTACACCGAAAGTATTCCAAGCGTATTTTGATGCGGGTAATAGCCGTGATAGCGTAGAAATTAAATAACTTTTTATTTCTAGCATCATGAAAAATAAAAAAGCGACTAATTAAGTCGCTTTTTTATTTTCTGTAACTTAAGTGCTTACTTATAAGCTTTAATCTCTGATTTTAGTATAAATCAAATCCCAAACACCGTGGCCTAAACGCTCACCACGTTGTTCAAATTTAGTTAGTGGCCGCCATTCCGGACGAGGATGATACAAACCTTTTCCTGCCGCATTTTGATAACCCTCTTGAACCTCCATCACTTCCATCATGTATTCTGCATAAGGTTGCCAATCCGTTGCCATATGAAAGTGGCCGCCATTTTTTAATACATTCGCTACTTGTTGAGCAAATAAAGGCTGAACGATACGGCGCTTGTTGTGTTTCTTTTTATGCCAAGGATCAGGGAAAAATAATTGGAAAGCGCTCGCGGTGTTCTGAGGTAAACAATTTGCCATGATTTCTATGGCGTCATCGCAATACACCCGTAGGTTAGTAATACCCTCTTCTTTTGCCAGCATCATCAGTTTGGCGACACCTGGCGGATGCACTTCGATACCGATAAAATCTTTCTCTGGCGCATTTTTCGCCATTTCAACCAGCGACGCGCCCATACCAAAGCCTACTTCAAGCACCACATCCGATTCGCGACCAAACACAGTAGCATAGTCAATTCGACCATCAGCAAGATTCAATCCATATATCGCCCAGTTCGCATCGTAGTGTTTCTGTTGACCTTCCGTCATTCGCCCACCACGTACAACAAAGCTACGAATGGTGCGTTTTTTAATGGGTTCTTGAATGTCTGTATTTTGCTCTTGCATGGTTTCGAATCGCTTAATGTGTTCTATAGTAAAGAACCTAACGGTTATGCTCATTAGACTCAATTCGGTTATTTATCGACCATGATTTTATGGTGATCTGGCGGGCAGGTATATTACCCGAAAAACAACATTCTGTCCTGTGCTTTGTTTTCTATGCGGTCTAGTCTAATGCCACTTTAGGTGCAGTTGATCGCCACAAACGCCAAGCCAAGCAAACCCAGGCAACCAAATAGCACAGACCACCTATGGGTGTCACCGCACCTAAAAACGTGTAACCCGTTAATGCCATGATATACAAGCTGCCTGAAAATACCGTATTACCTATAAAAAATAGAACTAATATGCTTTTACAAGAAGGTACATAAGAGGACAAGGCAACGACAATAAGGCCCGCGAGCGAATGGTACATAAGATATTGGCTACCGGTATGCCACCAGCCAAGTGCTTTAACATTAAGCATGTCATTTAGGGCATGAGCGCCAAACGCACCAGCGGCAACTGATATAGCCGCTTGAATGGCGAAAAAAGCCGCCCACTTAGAAAGCGCTTTCGTTGAAGGTTTATTATTTATAGGTTCTTTGACTGAAGAAGAAACAACTGCCTCAGGTTTTTCATTAGACATCATTTATTCCAGCACGTTTAGATAACCATTACTACCAATGGCGTAATAGCGACTGTCCGCACCAAACGCCAATGCAATCACACTGGCACCGGAAGGGCGCCCTTTTGGAGTATAAAGAGTCCACTCTTTTTGAATAATACCGGTACTTACTTGAACGAGAGACACATTACTGTTCACTTCACCAATAAGAATGGATCTATCGTCTTGAGAGAAAACAGCTTGGCTAATCGTGATATTACGGTATTTCAATGCACCGGTATCGAGAACGGTTAATTCTTGCCCCGTTCTAGTCGACCAAATTTTTGCATTACCTAACTTGGCCGCACCGAACGCGTATTTACCATCGGCCGACAATGCCACACTGCCAATACGATTACTGAGGGGCCATTCGTATTTTTTTTCACCGGATTGCATATCCCAGAGAATCACATTCGAGGAATCGTCACCTGTGATACCCAGCGCTCCATCCGGTGTAATATCAACCGCACGCACCGTAGACCCCGTGCGCAATGTTTGTTTAATACCACCTCGTTTAACATCAAAGAAACGCGCAGTTTGATCGTTTAACCCAATTAAGGCGTAATCGCCGTTTTGAGTCAGTTTGACCGATTGAACATCACCTGGTGTAGTCCAAAACCCTTCTGACTTACCCGTCGTCGTATTCCATAACACTAACGTACGAGAGCCGCCAGTAGCGGCATATTGGCCACTCGGGTCGATATCGACACCAATGATCGAGGAGTATTCACCTTGAGCATGATTCCAATTAAAGCGACGTTCATTGACGGCGTTTACCCAATAACTACCACCATGCTGAATAGAACCAACTAAGGCAGACGAGCCATCATCACTCAGCACTGCAGAATATAAACCCTGCACAGCGTATTTTGCCGTTCGAACTGGGGCCTCTGCGGAACAAGACAATAGCACCGCAGAACAAAAAACAATTAAACTAAGCTTAAGCGCTTTTTTCACTGTGCGCTTCATGTAATTCCTTAATTAACTGATCCTCATATTGAAACCGATCAACCATTACCAGCGTCAACGCTTGTAATGAAAAAGGCAAAGCCTCAAGTTGAGCATTACAATGCTCTTTCGTGTCATATTTGTCGTTAAACTCAATAGCCACTTCTGTTGAGCTGTCTATAAGAGGCAATAAATTGCGCAACAGCTCAGAAGCCCCATCATCGTCAAATTCCTTCGCCTCCAATGCGAGCTGCTCATAAACAGTAAAATGACCCGCTGAAACATAATCCACCAGCATTTCACACACGCTTAGAATCTTAGGCGTGTCCGTCGGCGTAAATTCACCACGATCACGTAAATACACCCACATTTCTATTAACTGACGACGCTGCTCTAACCAACGATCGATAATCACATGAACTCCGCCCCATCGCTCTTGGGCTGTTTTACAACTTTCTAACATATGATAACTCCATCAGGTGTTCATTATTCTTAGCTTATCTCAAGCATATTCCGATACGTAATCTCCTGCAAGACAATCGCCTGAGGGGTTTTGTAACCTTTTATTAGATAAATGTTTTTTTGTTAACACGTAACGCAATAAGAATATTTATGAAGGCCATGCCGACAAAAGCCACCAAGGTCCAACCGGGAATACTAATACCCAGAAAGGTCCAAACGACGTCACCACACTCACCCGTTCCCATCACCATGGCTTGCATAATTTCTTGCCACGGAAACACGTCGAACATATAACTCAGCCCTGGTAAACACGCTGGTAACTCATCCGCTGGAAGGCTTTGCAAATACAAATGACGCACAGCCAAGGCCGCGCCAAACAAAGACAATACCACCACAACCCAAGAACATACTTGTCGCGCTTTTTGACTGGACGTTAAGGCAGATGCCAAAGACACAATCCCTATAGAGAAAAAGAAAATGCGCTGCAACATACAAAGAGGACAAGGCTCAAGCGCCATTTGATATTCCATGTAAAAAGCCACCGCCAAAAGGGCAAAAGCCGTCAATGCAACCAAACCATGAAAACGACGAGCAGATAAAAACGCAAACATATACGAAGATCCCTAAACTGACTAAATGGACATTTTTAATTAAATAACAAAACTTAAGACAGCAGCAAAATAGAAAAGTGCAAAATACCTACTGACACAACGCTTTAATGCCAGTTAGTATACTGTCAATTGGAATGAATACGAGAGCCTAACATGTCATTGATGATGTCCCTATCTAACAAGCCACGCACATTCGCGCTACTACTACTTTGCAGCGTTATGAGCAGCATAAGCTATGCAGAAGAAGACGAAAAACCGATACCGGCTTATGTAGAGTTAAAACCTAATTTTGTCGTCAATCACATAGGCAATGAATCTCAACTTAAATACATTAAAACCAGCATAAGCATTCGCACAGATGAAACCAAGAAAGAGTTAATTGAAGCAAACATGCCACTGGTCAGAGATGCCATAGTCATGTTTCTTAGCTCTCGGACCACAGAACAAGTCACCGGTGCCATCGCACGTGAGAAAACGCGCGCAGATGCTGCTATTGCAGTTAACACAGCGCTGGAAGAAGAAACAGGAACAACGCCGGTCCAAGATATTTTATTTGCGAGCTTCGTCACTCAATAAAATAAACAATAGATTAAGCAATAAAAAAGCGCCGCTTGTTGTTGTGTAAAATAACACCAACAAGCGACGCTTTATTTCAACTAGCAAAAGCAAATTCGTACTAAAGCAGATTACAACTCTTTAATGTCATCCGGACTAACGTAACCAGACAGCTTCTCGGTCGCTTCGTTATTAAAAAACTTCTCCATCTGCTCCATTACGTATTTACGTGACTCAGGCTGCATCAAATTTAACTGCTTTTCATTGATCATCATGGTTTGCAGCAACTGCCATTCTTGCCACGCTTGCTTAGAAATGTTTTGTAGAATTTCCTGACCTTTAGCACCTGGTAATGGTGCGCGATCTAGCGCTTCCATTTCTTTCTGAAACTTTTTACAAAAAACAGTATTCGCCATAAGGATCACTCGCCATCATATAGGGTATGAAATGAATAATGGCGATAACACAGCAAAATTCAAGGCTTCATGTGAATAAGCCAAGATAGTAACCCCTCCCTAACCCTCCCCTTGAAGAAAGGGGAGGGAATATTACACACCTCCCTCTACTAAGAGGAATAGAACTTTAAGCTCCTCCCCTTGCAGATATGGGGAGGGAACTTTAAGCTCCTCCCCCTGTTAAGGGGGAGGTTGGGAGGGGGTCAGTTTTTAAAAAACCACTACAAATAACTTCGAGCGAGTCCAAGCAGGATAAATACACTAATCAAAAGCAGGATGGGTGGGCGTTTGTACTTCAACCAAATAAACCCTAGGCCCACCACAACAACATCCCACCAACTCACCAGGCTTGATGTGCCGATGGGGTGATACAATGCCGCTATTAATATGCCTACTACCGCTGCGTTCAGGCTGCCCACTGCAGAACGAAAGCGCGCATGGCGAGACAACCCCTGCCATACACTTTGAGCACTCAACATAAGTAACAAGCCCGATAAAAATACCGCTACTGTCGCAACCATCGCCCATACCCAAGGATTAGCACCTCCAGGCACAGCCGAGGCCCCCAGAAAGCTGGCCATGGTAAACATAGGTCCCGGAACCGCTTGAGCCGCCGCATAGCCTAATAATAAGTTAGCATCAGACACGGTATCTGCGACAAAGGCTGACAGCATTGGGAGAACAACGTGGCCACCGCCAAAAACCAGCGCACCCGCCTGATAAAAGTCAGCAAACAAACCACTCAGCCCCGTATCCAACACAAAACTGACAAGAAACAGCGATATCGCCAAGACAAACACTAACCCTGCCCCTCTAATTTTAGGCAAAGGTTCATCGGTGGCTGAAATAACAGAAGGCGTAAGCAGTCCAACGCAAGCCGTCATGAATAAAACAATCAGACTCGCAAAGCCAAATGGATAAAACACAATAAACGCCGCACTAAACAAAGCGATAGTCGCCATTGTTTTAGACTGACAAAATGAACGCCACATGCTGACACAAGCATCCGCTACCACGACAACCGCCAACAGCTTTAAGGCATGAACGACGCCATCAAACACGGTATTGCCTTGCCAATGACTACCAAACTGAGCCAATAACACCATGACAATAAAAGAAGGCAAAGTGAAACCGATGAACGCAGCCAAGCCACCCAGATAACCTGCTCGATGATAACCTAGAGCAAAGCCAACTTGACTAGAACCAGGGCCTGGAACAATCTGGCTTAATGCTACCCATTGCGCATATTGGACATCGCTCGCCCACTTTTTTCGCTGGATAAACGTTTGATTAAAATACCCTAAATGCGCCGCCGGCCCACCAAAACTGGTGAAGCCAAGCAGTAAAAACGAAAGGAAGACCTCTGATACACGTTGAAAATAGCGGGGATTTTGATGGGGCATTGTCACTTCCAATAAATTTTGTCGTCGCGCACCCTAGAACGCGCATTCTAAGCCACTTATTTTAAATTATTTTTTCTAAAATACTTCTCACCGGCGCAGGCAAACCAAGTGCTAACGCCTCTTGTTGACTGAACCATTGGTATTTATCCCCTTCCATTATCCAATTGGCTGCTGCCATTTGAATTTGGCTTGGGGAAATATCCAGATGATAATGACTAAAAGTATGCCTAAAAGATGACAAGGGTATGACAGAGCTCACCTGTGCGCTAAATCGTTGCTCAATATGCAGCACCACTGACTCGTCAGTTGCCAGTTCAGGCAGGCTCCATAATCCACCCCAAATCCCCGTCTGAGGGCGCTTTTCTAGTAATAGCTGTTCCTGTTGATTCATTAATACCAACAACTGAATACTCTTTTCTGGCTTAGCGGCTTTTTTGGGTTTACGGATAGGAAACTGAGTGGGATCTGGCGTTTGACGACCTTCGCAGTCGCTTTCTAATGGGCAAAGCAAGCATTGCGGTTTAGAACGAGTACAAAGCGTTGCGCCTAAATCCATCATTGCTTGAGTGTAATCACCACAGCGCTCACTTGGCATGTAATTTTCAGCCAGCTCCCACATGGCATTTTCGGTTTTCTTTTCACCTGGCCAAGTGGGCACAGCATGAAAACGTGAAAGTACGCGTTTTACATTGCCATCTAAAATCGCGGCTTGGACACCACGAGAAATAGATAGAATAGCCGCCGCCGTCGAACGGCCAATGCCTGGCAACTCACACACACCTTCGACACTTTGTGGAAACTCACTGTCGAATTCATCCACCAGCATTTTCGCGGCTTTATGCATATTGCGCGCTCGAGCGTAATACCCTAGACCACTCCAGTGCGCTAGAACCTCGTCTTGCTCAGCCTGCGCTAATGCTTCAACGCTCGGAAACGACGTCATGAACTTATGGTAATACGGAATAACGGTGGTCACTTGCGTTTGCTGCAACATGATTTCAGAAATCCAGACTCGATACGGTGTTTTATTCTCTTGCCAAGGCAACGTTTTGCGCCCGTGCTCATCAAACCACGCTAAAACGCGGGGCGCAAAATTCTTAACTGGTTGCATTTCTCTCTCACGATTACAGCGGTTTAATTAATCAGCAATTAAAACAAACTTTTTAATTTTTCTTTAAGCTTCTCTTTTGCTCTTTCTGCTTCGGCTTGACGTTTTTCATCTAGCTCCGCTTTTAATCGAGCTTTTTCCGTGGCTAACTTAGCCTCTAATCTGGCTTTCTCGGTTTGTTTTTTCATTTCTAATTCCGCTTTTAGTTCGGCACCTTTTTCTTTAAGCCTTACCTTTTCAGCCTCTAGTTTGAGCTTCAGCTCATCTTTCGCTAAATTTGCAAATAACTTACCAAAGCCTTTTATATCAGGGCGACACAAACCGGCAGGGTCATCGCTAAACTGTCCTTTACATACAATAGGAAAAGCCAGTTTGGTTAACTTGGCATTTACTCGACACGCCTTATCTAGTTCGCTTCCCGCGACACCAACATTGGCCTGATAGTCCAAGGAAGAATCCGGCAGAGAAACAACACCATCGCCGGTTACCTGAATACCCGCAGAACTAATTTTTAAACCCGGCGTAGAAACCTTTCCATTCACGATATGAGCAGGAAAACGCATGATTTCAAACGGTGTGTCTGGACCAAACTGGTCTTCCTTAATGCTTTCTTTACGTATCGCGGCAATTCCTTCACAGACGGTTTTTGTTAAATTGGTTCCCACCAAAGCACCATTTTTAATTTCTACCAATAAGTCGCCTTGCAGTGATGACATCAGAGCATCGATTTGATTGCCTCTCGCGCTGAGCTCCCCGTTTAAATAGGTCGCGCCTGCGATTTTATCCATGTCCATAAAATCGACTAACAAGGGTTGGATTTGCACACCATCAATGGCGGGGGATATATCGACAACAGGCGTATTGCCTCGTACGTCCAAGCTCACTTTTGAGGTAATATCGCCCTTATATAAAGAAGCGCGCAGCGGATATATTTTCACCAAACCATTAGCCTGAGTGGAATCTAACTCTATTTTGTCTATTTTTAATTTTTTGACTGTGAGACCTTCAAACACAACACCCACATGACCGTTTAAGCTTCGGATCAAGTCGACTGGAATCAACTCACCGACATCACTGCTATTTTGTTCTGCACCAGCTACATTAGTATTCTGTACTGCCTCAGTAACATTATCCGTTTTGGCCGCCGCGATTTCTTCTGGGCTAGCTTCAACCGGGGTGGGAAGGTAACGGTCTACATTCAAGTTTTTACCCGCAATACTCACATCCCAACGTAATGGGGATAAATCCACCACCGCATTGGCTTCTATTTTCGTTTCGTCCATCGTAATCGAGATAGGCTGAGCGGTAATCGAATCCAAGCTACCTTCGAAGGTAATGTTTGCTCGCGCTTTGGTCAGCGCGGTGTCATCTGACATATCCGGTATAGGCAGATTCAAACGCGTCATCAAGTATCGTGGATTGAATTCGCCTACCGATAATACTCCCGAAAATTGCGGGCTACTCAAGACTTGATAAACTTGAATCTTGGCATCAACATTCAATCCTAACGTACTGAGCGCCAGCCCTTCTACCAAGACATTTTCTTGGGGCAAATCCAAATCGATATTGGTCGCACTTAATTTCACTTCTATTGGACTCGTTGGTAACGCATCACTAGACACATCCCCAGACAGCACAAGTGAGTCTAACGACAAGGATTCCCTTTCTGGAAACACCGCTAAATTCGCGTTCAACTTCGCTTTTAACTGTAATGGCGTGTTCCCTTGCAAATCACTTTGTGTCAGCGCAACGTCCATAGCCATTGGCCATGCTTTATCCCACTGCACATCGTTTAGTTGCACGTTAAAAGTCGCGTTAATCAATTGCTTGGTTTGTTCATCACGGTATGTGACTTGCGCGTTTTCAATGCGTAACTCATCAAGTTGGATATCAGGCAAATTCATTGGGGTCGCGCTTTCACTGGAGTCCTCGACAGAAGGCGTTGTCGTTGCAGATGAAGACCCTGATGCCGCTTGAGCGTTAGAAGCGCTTGACTCCGGTATGTCCAATTGCCAGTTTCCTTGCCCTTGTGCATCTTTGTTTAAGCTTGCTTTTAGGTTCACAAGATTCACTTTATTAACCTGAATCTTTTTTTCTAATAAAGGCAAAATAGCCAAACCAAATTCGGCGCGATCAAACTGTAAAATTTCCGCGTCTGTACCCAACGCCACGCCGATGTTTTCAAGCTCAAGGCCAAGCCAAGGAAAGAACGACCAGCTGATATCACCGTCCAAACGTAAATTAACATTGGCTTTTTCCAAAGCGACGCTTTTTAACTCATCCTTAAAGTCATTTGGATTCACAAACAGCATGATATACGCCAGCAGTACGACAATGAACGCCAATAAACTGGCAACTAATAATGAAAGTCGCTTTATCCAAACCATGAAAAACTCCTTAATGAATTAACCTAGATACAAACATTAACCCCCTCCCAACCTCCCCCTTAGCAGGGGGAGGGGTTTGGTGTTCTTACCCTTCCCAACCTTCCCAATAGTAGGCGGAAGGTTTTGCGTTCTTACACTTCTCAACTTCCCCTTAGCAGGGGGAGGAGCTTGGTGTTCTCGCCCTTCTCAACTCCCCCTTTTGTAGAAGGAGGAGTTAAAGTTCCCTCCCCTTTCTTCAAGGGGAGGGTTAGGGTGAGGTTCTGCTTTTTAAAAATCACCTAATCATAGCATTCGAAGTAAGCGTTTATCGAAGCAATAGAGACAAGTCATCAAAAAACACCCAGATAAAACATAGAAGCCAAAGAGCGCTCGTTCTATAATGGGCCACTTATGTTTTATTCAGTGGCGACTACTCGCCACAATCACTGCGGAGAAACCAATCAATGTCCGATCGCATTGCCAGTGTCGAGCGTAATACGCTTGAAACTCAGATCAAGGTGTCGATTAACCTAGACGGTACCGGTAAATTTAATTGCGTCACAGGCGTACCTTTTCTTGACCATATGCTTGAGCAAGTGGCACGTCATGGCCTAATTGACTTAGACATCCATGCGGTTGGCGATCTTCACATTGATGCTCATCACACAGTGGAAGATTTGGGTATTACACTGGGACAAGCTTTTGAAATCGCTGTTGGCGATAAAAAAGGTATTAAACGCTACGGCCATGCTTATGTTCCTTTGGACGAAGCATTGTCTCGCGTCGTCATCGATTTCTCTGGTCGTCCCGGCTTAGAAATGCACGTGCCGTTTACTCGCGGTTCAGTGGGTGGTTTTGATGTGGATCTGTTCTCTGAATTCTTCCACGGTTTTATCAACCACGCGAAAGTTACACTTCATCTAGACAACCTTCGTGGTAAGAACACACACCACCAAGCAGAAACCATTTTTAAAGCCTTCGGTCGTGCGTTACGCATGGCGTTAGAGGTTGACGAACGTATGGCAGGCCAAATGCCTTCCACTAAAGGTTGTTTGTAGGATTCTCTTAGTATGAGTAACAGCAAAAATCCCATGGGTGATATGAGAAAATCTACTGTTGCAGTCATCGACTACGGTATGGGCAACCTACATTCGGTTGCCAAAGCGCTTGAACACGTTGCAGATGAAAACACCTCCGTTATTGTGACAAGCGATCCAGCCGTCATTGATGCCGCTGATCGTGTTTTGCTTCCTGGCGTTGGCGCCATTCGTGATTGTATTGGTGAAATGCATAATGCGGGACTTGTGCCTAGCATTCGCAAAGCGATGGCGGAGAAACCGTTTCTCGCCATTTGCGTAGGCATCCAATCTTTGATGTCTCACAGTGAAGAAAACGGCGGTGTTGACTGTTTGAACCACTTTCAAGGCAACGCTCTGTTCTTTGGCGAAAAACACACAGACCATGACGGAAGCAAATTAAAAGTGCCGCACATGGGTTGGAATCAAGTCAAACATACTATTGACCACCCGCTTTGGGCTGATATTGATGACAATGCCCGCTTCTACTTTGTACACAGTTTTTATGTTGTGCCAGAGAATAAAGCAGAAGTCGCCGGCACCTGTGATTACGGCCTAGAATTCTGCGTCGCGCTCGCACGAGACAATGTTTTCGCGGTACAGTTTCACCCAGAAAAAAGCCACAAAGACGGTCTTCAGCTTTACAAGAATTTCCTTCATTGGAATGGCAAGCCATAACGTTCACTTATTCACAATCCAACGAAGATCTTTGCGCGGTATTAGGAGTCATTTATGGGCTTAGCAAAACGTATTATTCCTTGTCTTGACGTGGACAATGGTCGAGTGGTCAAAGGCGTTCAGTTCCTTGACATTCGCGACGCTGGCGATCCAGTAGAAGTGGCTAAACGCTACAACGAGCAAGGCGCCGATGAAATCACTTTTCTGGACATTACGGCCAGCTCTGACGACCGAGCAACTACCGTTCATATGGTGGAAGCCATTGCCAGCCAAGTCTTCATCCCCTTAACCGTCGGCGGTGGCATTCGCACCTGTGACGATATTCGTCGCATGTTAAACGCTGGAGCAGACAAAGTCGGCATCAATACCGCGGCGGTGTTTAATCCTGAATTTGTTCGTGAAGCCGCACAACGTTTTGGCTCACAATGCATTGTGGTTGCCATTGACGCGAAAAAAGTCAGTGCCGAAGGCGAACCTGATAAATGGGAGATTTTTACCCACGGCGGTCGTAAACCTACTGGTTTAGACGCAGTAGAATGGGCGAAAAAAATGGTCGAATACGGTGCAGGGGAAATCCTCCTAACCAGTATGGATCGTGACGGTACAAAGAATGGTTTTGACCTTGGCGTAACGCGCGCGATCAGTGAGGCCGTTCACGTACCCGTTATCGCTTCTGGCGGTGTAGGTAATCTTGATCATCTTGTCGATGGTGTTATCAAAGGCAAAGCCGATGCGGTACTCGCGGCCAGCATTTTTCACTTTGGCGAATACAGCATTCAAGAAGCCAAACAACGCATGACCGATGCGGGCATTGAAATGCGCCTATAACCGCCATTTCATCGCCCACGGTTGCTGTGAATAGAAAGCCCAAAACGCGATGTTTAGTTAACATCGCGTTTTTTTCATGGTGAAGTCTGCATATTTTGTGCACAAGGTATCTGTGACTTGCCGAAAAGAAGCTTCGACGAGTACAATCCTTAAAATTTAATTTTGCCGTATTCAATTGAAGGAAGACTTCTTGACCACTTTAACCAATGCTTTGCAAGCGCTGGAAACTCATTGCCAGCAAGCCACGACAACGTCTGCATTAACATTTCATCGTGGCGTGGAACGAGAAGCGCTACGAGTTGATCGTTCCGAAGGGCACATTTCACACAAACCTCACCCCAAAGCATTAGGTTCTGCGTTAACTCACAGCTCCATTACAACGGATTACTCAGAGTCTTTGATGGAATTCATTACGCAGGTTCATCCTAGCGTTGAAGGCGTCATTAAAGAATTGGACGATATCCATAACGTGGTTAATCATGAACTCTACAAGCAAGACGAATGCTTATGGCCTGCCAGTATGCCGTGTTACTTGGCGGGCAATGAAGATGTCCCGATTGCGTATTTTGGTGAATCGAATACAGGACAACTAAAGCGCACTTATCGTGAAGGCTTGTCTAATCGCTATGGTCGTATCATGCAGTGCATTGCAGGTATGCATTACAACTTCTCGTTTGATCAAGACTTCTGGTCTTTCTTAGAAAGCTATAAAGGCAAAACAGCTCTTTCTCAAGCAGAAAAACAAGCCTTTCAATCGGACAGCTATTTCGCTTTGATTCGTAATTTTCGCCGTAGCTCTTGGATGCTGTCATTATTGTTTGGCGCTTCCCCTGCGATTGACGAAAGCTTTTTACCGAAAAAGCCTGACAGCTTAGAAAAGCTTGAAAAACACACGTGGTTTGGCCCTAAAGCGACATCGCTTCGAATGAGCGACCTTGGTTATCAGAACAAAGCTCAAGCGGATTTGTATGTTTGCTATAACGAAGTCGATACGTACATCAGTACCGTCAAGAAAGCGCTGCAAACACCATATCAGCGCTACCAAGACATTGGTGTGAAGGTCGACGGTCTGTACCGTCAGTTAAACAGCAATCTTTTGCAAATTGAAAACGAGTATTACAGCGACATTCGCCCTAAACGTGTCACTCAGCCAGGCGAACACCCAAGCGCTGCATTGCAAGCGAGAGGCGTTGAATACATTGAAGTACGTATTATGGACCTAGACCCTAGCTCTTCCATTGGCATGCAGTCTTCTACCTTGTATTTCATTGATGTCTTCTTGCTGTATTGCATGTTGCGCGGCGACGAACGCCTAGGCAGTGCAGAATGCAACCAGCTACGTAAAATGCAGCAAGAAATTGCGTCTCATGGCCGAGATTTAGACATGAACTTCGATTTTGGCCAAGGCCCAGTAAAACTGCGTGATAAAGCAGAAAACATGCTTGATGCTCTGACGGAAGTCGCGGATTTTTTATCTACTAAAACAGGCAACTCTGCTTATCAACAAGCGGTTGAGGTTCAAAAAGAAAAATTAACCAACGAAGCCCTTTTACCTTCTGCTCTTTTATTAGAGCGCAGTAAAGCAGAACAAGGCTACCAAAGTGCCATGCTGACCTTATCAAAAGAACAACAAGCAAACTGGATGGCTTGCCCTTTATCTGACGAATTGACGCACGAATTCATGGAGAAAGCAGAACGTTCTTTACGCGAACAAGAAGCTATTGAAGCGGCGGATGAGGTGGATTTCGATACCTTCTTAAAAGGGTATTTAACACCACAATAAATTAGCCGTACACAATTCACTAGATGTAAAAAAAGCCTCATATGAGGCTTTTTTTCGTTAACGCAAGCAAGCCTGCCGCTTTAAGCATTTGGCGAAACTGGAATCCCTTCAAGATTATCAAGTACCAACCATTCAGCCAGCTTGATACGCAGATCATCAACTCCGTCACCACTCAACGATGAAAAGGTCTGTACCGTGCCATCAACGCCGTGCTCTTTAATCGCTTTTTGAACGGCTAACATGGTTGATTTTGCTGGCCCACGCTTTAGCTTGTCCGATTTTGTTAATAAGACATGCACCTTCATTCCATTGGACTTAGCCCAGTCCAGCATCATTTCATCAAACTCTTTTAATGGGTGGCGGATATCCATTACTAAAACAACACCAGCCAAAGAGCGACGATTCATCAAATAGTCTTGCATGTGTGCCTGCCAGACTTTTTTCATAGCAATAGGAACTTTTGCAAAACCGTAACCTGGAAGGTCAATTAAACGACGATCTTCAACGTTTATCCCAAAGCAATTGATAAGCTGAGTTCGACCCGGTGTTTTTGAAGTCCGCGCTAATTTCTTTTGGTTCGTAAGGGTATTTAATGCCGTCGATTTACCGGCATTCGAGCGGCCTGCAAATGCGACCTCTACACCTTGGTCTAGAGGACATTGAGAAAGCTTCTCAGCACTCTTAATAAAGTGTGCGGACTGGAAATTTGAGTCAAAAGGGGTCATAAGTTGATATTCGTCAGTAGATTCGGATTGGCATTCATATTTATTTCATTAGCTGTATATAATGCCAGCAAACACGGTGATATGCCATGTTAAACCATCAAAGTCGGCAGAATCACGTTAATTGACCTAATTTAAGGCTACTACGATTTACGATTATTACAAAAATGCATAAATAAGAATTCGCCGACGGTTTTCTTCATGTAAATATTATGTAAACTTACTAATAAAATAGAACCTTCAGCCTTAAATAGAATCGTATTTTGTTGCAATTCTGTGCATGATATAAAAATTACTTTGATTAACATGATTAGGAGCAATTCATGATAAAGCTGTTTTCAGCGCTGATACTTTCTTTCCTTATCCCACTTACGGCAGCCGCTGCCGAGTACAGTGATGGTAATGGTTACACAACCATCAAAACACCGGTACGCACCAGTGATCCAAGCAAAATAGAAGTGACTGAAATCTTTTGGTACGGATGTCCGCACTGCTACAAACTTGAACCCATCACTCGGGCCTGGGAAGAGAATATGCCAAGTGATGTTGACTTCAAATTCTTACCTGCTGTTTTCGGCCGTGGTTGGTTAGCGCATGCAAAAGCCTTCTACGTGGCAGACTTACTTGGTATTGAGCATAAACTGCGTGCAGATCTTTTTAATGCTATCCATGTTGAGCGTCGTAACCTAAATTCTGAAGACGCACTTGCTAGCTTTTTTGTAAACTATGGCGTTAGTGAAGATGAGTTCCGTAAACAGTACGACTCTTTTGCTGTCAACAGCCGTTTGAGTCAAGCCGACGCGAAAATACGTGCTTATGGCGCTCGTGGTGTTCCAGGGTTAATCGTCAATGGCAAATACCTCGTGACGGCAGAAACCGCTAATGGCAATGAAAATATTTATAAAGTAATCGATTTTCTGATCGAAAAAGAACGTCAAAAATAATATAAAATGAGGCGATATGACGGAATCATCGAGTGATAAACTGATTGAAGTATTACGTAAAGCGGTTTCCAGAACCAGCATGCTGGCAGAAGGAAATGACCCTGAACTTGATTCCGTTGTTCGCCAAATTCGCCAAGCCGTCAATAAAGGGGCAAAGGCCCAAGAAATACAAGATGTACTCAACAATGCCGAGCCACTCTTAATCAAAAGTGACGAGGCCCTAACAGATAGAGCCAAGCAAGTTCGCAGTACATTACAAGAGTTGATTGACCTTCTCGAAAGACAAACAAGCAGAAGGGTTCCTCAAAATGAGAAGAAGCAGCTCGAAGCTCAAATACGCTCGAACTGGCAAGTATCATCACAATGGCCTCAGCTTCTAAAAGGCTTTTTAACGCTTGCAGAGAACACCTTAAATCAACCTGAAGACGTAACAAGCCAATCTAAGAGTTCTTTTTTAAAACGCTTTTTTAACCGGAACCCTGATTCAGCACCTAAAAATAATGATCAAGAAATTATGGTGCAAATTAGCCACACATTTGCAGGGCTAATGAATAATTTATCGCTTCCAAGCATCTATGATGAAGACATCGTTGATCTTAAAAGAGCATTACTGGGAAATAGCAATATTCAACAACTTCCAGGATTGCTTGATGAAGTTATTAACTTCATCATGATCGCCATAGGTAAAACCCAAGAAAGTTTGACGAATTATTTAACCCAGCTAAATAAACAACTCGCTAGCATCAATGAATCTATCTCCACCAGCTACCATTCACAAAAATCACTGTCTGAAAGTAGAGAAGGCTTTAACACAAAACTTCAAATGCAAGTTGAAGACACGTCGTTAGCCATCAATGGTGTAAAAGATTTAGATAGCTTAAAAAGCCTCATTAATGATCGACTGTCGACTATTTCAAGTACCATGACAGAACATCGAGCACAAATGATAGAGCAGGAAAAGCATTCAGCTCAATCCATCACATCACTGAAAAACAAAGTGACTCGAATGGAAAAAGACACCGCATCACTGCGTACTCTGTTACAAGAAAAACTTGCTCAGGCGATGACAGATTCTTTAACCGATTTACCGAACCGCACCGCCTATCAAGACACCATTCTGCCACTCTGTAAAATCATGCAGAAGACCAAGAAACCCATTTGTTTAGCGGTTTGTGACATAGATCACTTTAAGAGAGTAAATGACTCTTGGGGGCATCTCGCAGGCGACAAAGTACTAAGACTAGTACCAAAACAAATTCGCAGCGTTTTATTAAAAGAAGATCTCATGTTCCGTTATGGTGGCGAAGAGTTCGTCATTGCGTTCCCAAACACCTCACTTCCTCAAGCCATTGAACGCGCAGAAGCCATTCGACTTGCGGTAGTCAAAACACCTTTCAATATGCAGGGTGAACCAGTTTCAATTTCCATATCTATTGGTATCGCCGAGCTTAACGCTCAAGAAGAACCAGAGTCGTTATTTTCCCGAGCTGACAAACAGCTATATCTAGCAAAAGAGGCTGGCCGAAATAAGGTCATGGGGAATAAATAGAACCGAAAATCGGTATCAGAGCCTTGCAGTCGCGGTTACAATGACCACTCACCATTAAATACACCTTGTCAAAAGCTGTTAAAGAGCTGTTACACAAAGAAAGCGGCGTGCGATGCCACCATTAGGATGAAGTAGTTTATGCAAGACGATCAGAAAAAAACCACAGATTTTGGTTTTAAAGAAATTCCTACCGATGAAAAAGTAAAAGCCGTCGCGCAAGTTTTTCATTCCGTCGCCACAAAATACGACATAATGAATGACCTTATGTCTGGTGGCGTTCATCGCCTTTGGAAACGCCATACAATTAGTCAATCGGGTGTTCGCGCTGGGAATTGTGTATTAGACATCGCTGGCGGAACAGGCGATTTAACACTTAAATTTTCACGCTTAGTGGGCAGTGAAGGACACGTTATTTTAGCGGATATCAATGATTCAATGCTAAAGGTTGGTCGTGACAAATTGGCTAATAACGGCATTATTGGTAACGTGAAGTTTGTTCAAGCCAATGCCGAAGCATTGCCTTTTCCTGATGATACTTTCGATTGCATTACCATCGCGTTTGGTTTGCGTAATGTCACCGATAAAT